>JAKSVJ010000201.1 GCA_024408015.1 Clostridia bacterium | reverse complement strand
CTACAGTTGAACCTGTTGGAATATGGATGTTCACATTTGATAATGAATTCTTTTCAGCATCTTCGTTATACTTAAAGCTTACATTTTCAAAGTCAATTGAACCATCTTTAATCTCATATACTGGATTTTCAGGGTTTACAAGTGTGCTCTCTTCACTTAAAACTTCATGTACTCTTCTCATAGATTCAAGTGAGATTGAAATGATAACATATACCATTTGGAGCATCATCAATGACATAAGTACTTGCACGCCATATGTTAAAAGAACTGATATTTGACCAATTTTTACACCAAGTGATGGATGAGCTATTGCCAAAAATGAACCCAAAAGAAGAATGAATATCATGTTGAAATACATACAAAAGTTCATAAGAGGTGTGTTGATGGCAACAATTCTCTCTGCTTTTGTAAAGTCATTACAAATAGAATCCGCTTCTTTGCCAAACTTTTTCTTTTCAAATTCTTCCTTTGAAAAGCCCTTTACAACTCTCATGCCTCTGACATTTTCTTCAATTGACTCGTTAAGTGAGTCGTATTTTTTGAATACTCTTCTAAACGCAGGTGTTGCTTTTCTTGTTACTAAGAATAGTCCAATACCAAGAACTGGAATAACTACAACAAACAAAAGTGAAAGCCATCCCCCCATAACGGCAGACATGACTACAGATAAGATGAGCATAAGTGGGCATCTTACTGCAAGTCTAATTGACATCATAAATGACATTTGAACGTTCAAAACGTCAGTCATCAATCTTGTAACAAGTGATGATGATGAAAATTTATCAATGTTATGGAATGAATATGTTTGGATTTTTGAAAACATGTCGTGTCTTAAATTCTTTGAAAAGCCACTTGATGCTTTAGCTGAAGTAAATCCTCCAATACCACCACTGAGTAACGATACAACGGCAAGTCCAACAAGTATTAGTCCGACTTTGATTATATATGAAATGTCTAGATTTTCACCTTTATCTTGTATTGTGTTTATAAGGTATGTTCCAGTAATAAACGGGATAGCTGTTTCGATTACAGTTTCAATCACCATCATGAAAAGTGTTACGATTGCTGGTGTTTTGTACTCCCTTACTGATTGTAATAACTTCTTTATCATACTAAATCCTCTCTAAAAAATCGTACATTTCAGTATAACTCAAAAATACCCAATGGTCAATTGCAAATTTTACCTAAAATGACTTAGTAACTTCAATAAAACAATATTGAAAACTCTAATTGTCAGATTAATATATTAACCACAATTTGTGTTCATTAAGATGTGTCGTTAAATTCTGTATGCTTTTTCTTTCTTATATATTATATATACAACAAAACGGACAGCCATTTTTGAGCCATCCGCTTGATATTTAGTTTGTTATTTATCTATTTCATCTAAATAATCCTTCTTGGTCTCTTTTGTTATTACGGTAAATTGTATTGTACACATAAAGAAACTTAAGATCCCAAATCAATCCACATTGATGGACGTACCCCACATTTATTGGAGCGATAACGACTATCGATTCTACCTAAATAATCGATAAAAGATGGACGATCTTTATCATAGCCAGGTGAACGCAACCACCAGGCACATGGATCTTGGTAGGCTTTGTATGCTTCTGCACTGTAGGCACCACGTTTTTTTGCATATGCAGTGGCGACACACTTTCTTGCGTCATCACTACCTAAGTATCTATTAACTTCATTAATACTCAAAAGAAAAATATTACAGTGCACCTCATTTCCTGGATTTGTATTGTATTGTGGATTTTTATCTGCACTAACCAATGTATTCTTAATCATCACTTTATGCTTTTCACCAAATGCTTCTTTATAAAACGTCATATTCAGCCAGAAATTCAAATCACATGAATCCCACGTTCCGTACTTATCATCGAATGCAACACTATCCAGCACATACTTGCTGATAACAAGAATCTTTGAACCATTTTTTGAAAGCACTATCCATTCAATTTCTTCTTTGCCATTTGCATCATTGTTATCCTGTTCGTATGAACCAAATTTTATCGTGCTTCCTATGGATACATTTATCAAATTTTTACTTTGCTCTTGATACAATTCATCCATAATTGCATTTTGGCATGCGACAATTTGTTGTTTGCTATCCTTATATCCATCTAGCGCTTCAAATGCATCGATCGACTCACTATATTTGCCATTATTGTACAATTCAATTGCTGCATTATATTTTTCATCTTTTATTGCAGTATTACAGTTTTCAATTTGTTTTGCACTATCCTTGTACCCATCCAATGCTTCAAATTCCTTAATTGCTTCATCATACTGTCCAGCATTATACAAATTAATCGCATTATTATATTTATTTGTCGGTATTATTACTTCATTCAAAACGACAAGAAAAGCAATAAGTGCAACTATAATTGGCAAAAAAATCGCAGCCCCTATTTTCCACTTCTTTGCTGTTTTCTCATTAGCAATACGGATTTTTTCTTCATTTATCTTGCATTCCTCCATTTTCTTTTGACAAATTGAAATTTGTTCACTAGCATCTCTCCAATCACTTATGGAACGATATAATTCTATAGCTTTCTCGATTTCAAAAGAATCTCTTCTTGAAGCGCGAGTCATTGCCAAACTGTAAATATTATCTTTTCTTGATTCTTCAGCTTTTTTCAAGCATAATTGTTCTTGCTCAGAAGCATCTCGATAGCCAATAATCGACGCAAAAGTCATGGCGGCTTTTTTGAAATCTGATTCCAACTTTGCTGAGGTTTTCTGAGCTATTGCATTTCCATATATCTTTTCAAGTCGAATTTGTTCATATCTATCTTTGATGCACTTGATATACCCAGACAC
>JAKSVJ010000200.1 GCA_024408015.1 Clostridia bacterium | reverse complement strand
ACGTTACATCTACCCTTACCAGTTATACCAAGTTTTTTGCCTAGTAGATTATTGCGTTCAAATAAAGTGACGTTACATCCGGCTTCAGCTAGTTTGCCTGCTGCGGTCATACCGGCAGGGCCAGCTCCAATTATAACTACTTTTCTTGCCATATTAGTCCTCTGTTAATGATTTGAGCAAAGTGTCGGTCTCTTCATATTCCATGAACAAATCTTCAATTTGCGCATCTATTTCTTCTATTTCTTTTCCGATTTCTGATAGACGAACATAGTTTGTTGATGCGTCACCACACGCCTCTGTGTTAAGTTCATCCTTTTTGTTTTCTAACTCTTCAATTTTTGTTTCAATTCTTTCGAGTTTTGATTTAGCTTTTCTTATATCGGAATTTAATTTTTTGTTTTCAAAATAGTTCGACTTGTTCTGTGATGGGCTAGCTCGAGTTGTTTCTGCTATTTTGATAGCTTCTTTCTCTTTTAGACTTTCTTTATATAAGCTGAACTCCTCATAGTTTCCTTTGTAATCAAGGAAGCCATTTGACATATCAAATAATCTAGTTGCAAGTTTTTTAACAAAATATCTATCGTGTGAAACTGCGATTATAGTTCCATCAAATTCAAGCAAAGCATTTTCCAAAGCTTCTCTTGAACCAATGTCTAGATGGTTTGTTGGCTCGTCGAGAATGAGTACATTGACTTTTGACAAAATCATCTTGCAAAGCATAAGTCTGGCTTTCTCTCCACCGGAAAGGGAACCAACTTTCTTTTCCAAATCCTCCGTGAAAAATAGGAAACTTGCAAGTGCTGATCTAATTTCAGTGAATGTTAATTTATCATGAGCTTCGCAAAGTTCTTCGAGAACAGTGTTGTCTTCGTTAAGAGGTTTTTGTTCCTGATCATAATATCCAATTACTACATTGGAACCATATTCATAGACTCCGGAGTATTCATCGATGATTCCACCTATTATTTTTATAAGTGTGGATTTACCACAACCATTAGGGCCAACAATTATGATTCTATCTTTTTTCTTAACAAGAAAATTAATGTTGTCAAAAATAACACGTTCGTTATATCGCTTGGACAATCTTTCGACATTAAGTACTTCATTGCCAGTGTCACCAGCAGATTGAAATGACATATGGATATTTTTTGGACCTTTTTTAGGAGCGTCAATCTTCTCCATGTGTTCAATTTGCTTTTTCTTTGATGCAATTGTAATGAAGTTTCTTTCTTGGCCAAAGTGGCGTTGCATTGCAATAATGCCTTCGATACGCTCTATCTCTTTTTGCTGCTGTTCGTATTTTCTAGAAAGAGTCTTTAATGCTTCTGCTTTTTGAATTGCAAATGCAGAATAATTACCGGGGTAGAGTTTTGCTTCTGTGTGTTCAATATCTAAAATCTTGTTTGTAACATTATCAAGAAATAGACGGTCATGAGATACAACAATTAATGTTTTTGGATATTGTTTTAAGTGATTTTCGAGCCACTCCAATGTATCAGTATCTAAGTGGTTTGTAGGCTCGTCTAGCATCAATATATCTGGGGCCACCAACAACAATCTAACAAGTGCAAGACGCGTTCTTTCTCCTCCGCTTAGAAGGGAAATGCTCTTGCTTTGAGATGGTTCATCAAAACCAAATTTTGTTAGCATTGATCTGATTCTTGATTTGTACTCGTAACCACCAATAGACTTGAATTTCTCGGTGAGATCAGTAAATTCGGATATTATACAATTGTATTCATCGCTGGATTTATCACCATCATAGTGCTCGATGGTATATGAAAGCTCATTTAATTTTTCCTCAACTCTAACGACGTCACTAAAGGCGACAAGCATTTCATCATATATTGTTTTATCGCTCTCAAGCATTGCATTTTGTTCGAGCATTCCAATTGTTGTGCCCTTTGAAACAAATACGTCTCCGCTTGATTGAGTATGTGTTCCAGCTATTATTTTAAGTAGAGTGGATTTACCAGCACCATTAACGCCAATAACACCTAGTCTGTCTCCACTATTGATTGAAAAACTGATGTTGTTGAGTACAACATCCGTGCCATATTCCATTGTAATACCATTGGCAGTTAAGATTATCATGGTGGTTTCTCCTCTCTAAAATCTTAATCTTTATTATACAAAAAATACTAACATAAGTCAATTGTTAGCTAACAACAAAAACACCTCCCAATGGTAGGGAAGTGTTGTGTTAGTTTAGTTTTTGAAACGATGGATAGGTGCAGGTATTCTACCTTTTCTAGAAATAAACCCTTCACATCCAAATGGATTCACTTTCATGATAGGAGCATAACCTAACAATCCTCCGAATTCAGCTGAATCGCCAACTGTTTTTCCGTATACTGGAATAAGTCTTGTTGCTGTTGTTTTGTTGTTAATCATACCAAGAGCCATTTCATCAGCGATTACGCCAGAAATAGTGCTTGCTGGTGTATCTCCAGGTATAGCAATCATATCAAGACCAACAGAACATACGCAAGTCATAGCTTCAAGTTTTTCAAGGGTTAGAGCACCTTTTTCAGCCGCATCAATCATAGCATGGTCTTCACTTACAGGAATAAATGCGCCACTAAGTCCACCAACGCTTGATGAAGCCATAATACCACCTTTTTTAACTTGATCATTTAGTAATGCCAAAGCACAAGTTGTTCCAGGTGCACCTGCTTTTTCAAGGCCCATTTCTTCAAATATTTCACCGATTGAATCTCCAATAGCTGGTGTTGGAGCTAAAGACAAGTCAATAATTCCAAAAGGAATTCCGAGTCTAGCTGATGCTTCTTTTGCTACTAGTTGACCTACTCTTGTAATCTTGAATGCTGTT
>JAKSVJ010000020.1 GCA_024408015.1 Clostridia bacterium | reverse complement strand
CATGCACGACCTTGGTGTGTTGGTAAGCAATATTTCATGCCAAAGATTTCTGTCAATTTTTTGTTCATGCGGAAGAATGTTTCGCTTCCAGCATAAGCGTCGTCTGCTTTTAAAAATCCTGACTGCATTTCATCACTCATGGCATTAACACCAGAGTCTGTCAACATATCAAGGAAAATGTCACCATTATGAATCTGGAATGTGTTGAATCCGGCTTCATAAGCTTTTTTCAATCTTTCATCAACTGGTAGTAGGTGTACCTGCTGAACAATCTTAGCTTTGTGCATTTCAACTGGTGCGGAACTTCTTTTGTAGGGCAAAGTTTATCTCCACTACATGCGCATAATGTTGTAATTTTTGCTTTTTTTAAGTATACTTAAAATGTTATCATGGGGGATTTAAAATGATTAAAAATATTGTTTTTGATATAGGAAAAGTAATGGTTACTTTTGATTGGGATCAAGCGATAAATCAGGTTACAAAATCAAAAGAGGCTTTTGATAAAATAGCAGAAACAACTGTGCAGGGCATGTATTGGGATGAACTTGACAGGGGTGTAATGACGACTGAAGAAATCGTTCACACATGGGAAATAATGGCTCCGGGACTAGAAAAAGAGATAAATAAATTTTTTGAATTAGTTCCAGAATATATTAATCCATATCCATATGCCGAAAAATGGGTTAATTCATATAAGGATAGAGGCTTCAACGTATACTTTTTGTCAAATTTCAGTGACCTATCCTGGCACAAGTTACACGATAAGTTTACTTTTTTGAAAAGAGAAGATGGAGAAGTTATTTCTTATACAGTTAAATGCATAAAACCAGATTTGAAAATCTATAACCTACTATTGGATAAATATAATCTCAAAGCAGAGGAATGCATTTTTATTGATGATAGGGAAGTAAACTGCAATGCTGCTAAAAAAGTTGGTATGAATGCAGTGGTTTTTGAAAATTATGATGACGCAGTAACCAAAGTCGAAAGAATCATTGAATCAAACAAGTAATTAAAAAACAACAAAAACTCGCTACTTTATTCAGTGGCGAGTTTTGTTGTTTTAGTTAATTGAACATTCGTTACTAGCGAATATCTACAGTTACTTTTTTGTTTAGGCTTGTGCTAGCAGTCTTTAAAAGCTGACGGATTGCTTTTGCAATACGTCCCTGTTTGCCGATAACTTTTCCCATATCATCAGGAGCTACTACAAGTTCAAGTATAATCTGGCTTTCAGTCTCTTCTTTAACGATAACGTTAACCTGATCTGGGTCGTCGACAATTGCTTTTGCGATGTTAGCAAGTGCGCGACTTACATCTACCATCTTATCACCTAAAATTATTCAGCGTCTGTAGCCTTTTTGATTAGGGCTTTAACTGTGTCTGATGGCTGAGCGCCATTCTTGATCCAAGTGTTTGCCTTTTCAAGATCAATCTTGATTGTTACAGGCTCTGTTTTTGGATCATAGTAACCGATTTCCTCGATAAATCTACCATCACGTGGGTAACGAGAATCAGCAACAACAACACGATAGAATGGAGCTTTTTTCTTTCCCATTCTAGTAAGTCTAATTTTAACCATTTTTGTTTCCTCCAAAAAAATATGTAATAATTTTATTTTAAATCAATTTTAAAAAGGGAACCTACCGAAACGTCCCAATTTTTTCATGCCACCATTTGAAAACTGTTTCATCATTTTATTCATTTGTTCAAACTGTTTCAAAAGCTTGTTGACATCTTCAAGTTTCATACCTGAACCAGCTGCTATTCTTTGTTTTCTTGAATAGTTTATTATGTCCGGTTTTTCTCTCTCACTCGGCGTCATTGAGAGAATAATTGCTGCTTGTCTGTCGAGAAGTTTTTCATCAACTTTAACATCTTTCATAGCACCCGTATTCATGCCAGGCATCATCGAAAGCATTGATTCGATGCCACCTTGTTTTTTGAGTTGAAACATTGTGTCTAGATAATCAGTTAAAGTAAATCGAGACTTTTTGATCTTTTCTTCAAGCTCAGCAGCTTTTTTCATATCGAAATTCTCTTGAGTCTTTTCGATAAGTGTTAACATATCACCCATACCAAGAATTCTAGAAGCCATTCTGTCTGGATGGAAAACTTCAAGTTTGTCAAACTTTTCACCAGTACCAACAAATTTGATAGGCTTTCCTGTGATATATCTAACTGAAAGAGCAGCACCACCACGAGTATCACCATCAAGTTTTGTCATAACAACACCTGTGATGTCAAGTAACTCGTTGAATTTTTGCGCAACATCAACTGCACTTTGACCTGTCATAGAGTCAACAACAAGTAATATTTCGGAAGGACCAGTGGCCGCCTTGATTTTCTCAAGTTCTTCCATCATTCCTTCATCAATTTGAAGTCGTCCTGCTGTGTCTATGATAACTACATCATTGAGCTGTTTTTTAGCATACTCAAGCGCATTTTTTGAAATCTTTACAGGATCTTTTGCGTTTTCCTCAACATAAACAGGAACTTCAACTTGTTCGCCGACAACTTGCAATTGTTTGATTGCGGCTGGTCTATATACGTCACATGCTACAAGTAATGGATTTTTTCCTTGCTTCTTAAGCATGAGTGCTAGTTTTGCAGAATGAGTTGTTTTACCGGCACCTTGAAGACCAACCATCATAATAACTGTTGGTGGTTTTGGTGCGATAATGATTTTAGATTCCGTGGAGCCCATGATTGATGTGAGCTCTTCATTAACTATTTTGATAACCTGTTGAGCAGGAAGTAGGCTTTCTAATACTTCGGAACCTACAGCTCTTTCGGTTACTCTTTTTACAAATTCTTTAACTACTACAAAGTTAACATCCGCACTTAGAAGAGCCATTTTAACAGCTCGCATTCCTTCGCGAACATCTTTCTCTGTGAGTTTTCCTTTATTTCTAAAGCTCTTGAGAGCTTCACTTAGTTTTTCTGTGAGAGGCTGAAACATAGGGCGCCTTTCGTATTCGATGATGGATGAAAGAGACTCAATTACAGTTTTAATACTATTGTCGTTATTGGAAATATCACTTAACAATACTATAGCATTATTAATCTTGTCGTATGTTTTGAGTAATCCCAGTTTTTCTTCATACATTTTGAGAAGATCTTCACACTTTTTTATACAATCTCTAACTCCTTGTCTTGAAATGCCAGTTTGTTCTGAAATTTCAGATAGGGAATAGTCATCATTGTAATACATTGAAAAAATATCTTGTTGATGTTCACTAAGTAATGAAGAATACACATCAAACAAAGGAACTAATGATAGATTTTTTTCAAACATAATTACCTCTTTTGTTGGTGTAAAGTAAATTACTTTACACAATATATCATACAGAGCTTTGTTTGTCAATAGTAAATCAAAAAATGATTTTTCCAAAAAGTTCGATGAAAACAAAAAATCGCACAATTGTGCGATTTGATTAAGCTTGTTGATTGCTATTTTTTGACAAAACCAACGGAAGAACAATTGCTGTACTTACAGCTAAAGTAATAGCCGCAGCCAAAGGTATTGTGAACTCTAGATGAGGATTAGTTTTATTAACTTTTTTCTTAGTTGTAGTAGTTGAATTTCCAACGTTCACTGAATTGTAAAAATATTTAATTTTGTTGCTAACGCTCATGTAAATACCTCCATTAGAAGAATTCTTTCATTTTCTTGATAGCTCGCTGATATTTTTTCTTTGCTGCCTCAGTGGATATTCCCATGATTTCAGCAATTTCATCATGACGTAACCCTGCATACACTTTAAGCGTTACAACTTGTCTATCACCATCACTTAATGAATCTAATGCTTTCTTTACTTGCATTGAAATAACAATTGAATTCTCATCGAATCTATCGGTTATGTCATCTGTAACGTTCTCATCGGTCTGCTCAAAACTTCTATGTCTTAACATATCAAGCGCAGTGTTTCTGGCCATTGTCAAAACCCAAGCTTTAGCTCTTGTTCCTGGTGTATACAAATGGGCTTTCTCGGTGATTTTTATGTATGTCTCTTGAACTACATCATCAGCTAGAGAGAAGTCGTGTAAAACAGAGTGAGCGACAGCATAGATTTGATGTTCCATGTGTCTTTGTATAACTTCAAGTTTATTTATATCACCATTGGCAATGCTAATTAAAGCTTTGTCACATTCGGCATTTTCAAATAACTTGTCAAATACGGATGCCATGTTTTACTCCTTCTCCATCCATTAATAAAACGAAAAATGTTCTTAAAATGGGACGGCTAATTAATGTTTTTTCGTAAACCCTTAGGATAATGATTCTTTAAAGTCTTACTGACTGTTTTCCCACCGCCTATAGTGCAACCGTCACAAAAAACAGCAGTCCAACCATCGTCGGTGTTTGATGGAATAACATTTCCTTCTATATATTTTCTCACATAATCACCATTGCTGTCAAGAAAAAGTTTATTGTTAAAATATTTTCCTAATGCTGTGAATAGTTGGTGATGTGGAACAATACGACCTTTTTCTATTGTTCCTAACTTGACCCCAGCAGTGAATATAGAGTGAGGTGGTATAGGAAAATCTGGTGAAATGTATATTGTATCTTTGATTTGTTTTAGTGTGTAATCTACGATTGAAGTATTGTCTTCGATGAATTTTTTGACAATAGCATAATCCTGTTTTGATAAATCCTTAGAGGAGTCTTTATACCCAAAATTAGGTGAGTCTGATGTTGTTCTTTTCATGATTGCCATGAACTGTCCTTCTCCTTTTCCGGAGAAAGGGTAGAATCTTCTAGTTAAAGGCAAGTCTATGCCCGGAACAGTAACATCTTTTATAGATTGTGGAACATCAATTAATTCAAAATCAGGATGGTTATCTAAAAATAGTTTGACCATATATTCATTTTCTTCTTTTGAAAATGTGCATGTTGAATATACAAGAACACCACCATTTTTTACTGTTGAACAAACGTTATTTAATATTTCATTTTGTCTTTTAGCGCAAAGTTCAACATTCTCCATGCTCCATTCAGAAATGGCTTCAGGATTTTTTCTAAACATTCCTTCGCCAGAGCAAGGCGCGTCACATATAACTACATCAAAAACACTTGAAAACCATTTCGACAATGTTTCTGTGTCGGTGTTCGTGACAATTGCATTGGGTATTCCCATGCGTTCTATGTTTCCCATCAAAGTCGTGGCACGAGAAGTGACATATTCATTCGAGATAATGACTCCGTTTGGTATATTCATAGCCGCTTGTATGCTTTTGCCACCTGGAGAAGCGCAAGTATCTAAAACCAAGAAATTATCCTTAAATTCCACACAATTCACTGGTTTCATGGCAGAAGGTTCTTGAGAATAAAAAGCTCCTGCATGATGAAGAGAGGTGTTTCCTATGCGATCTTCCTCATCAAGGTTAAGCAAATATTCATGTTCTCCAATTTTGCTTGTTTCATATGGAAAAGATTTCAAAAAATCTTCGTCTGAAATTTTAGAGGAGTTTATTCGTATTGCTTTAACAGATTTTTCTGACATGGCCGAAATATAATCTGAATATTTGTCATTCAAATTTGATTTCATTCGAATCAAAAATTGTTCTGGTAACATAACACACCTCCTGCTAAATGTTAGCCCCATTATACTCTAAGTCGTTAAATTTAACAATACCAACCTATCAAAATGGTCAAAATGTGATTGAAAGATTTGTGAACATTGTCAACGGAGTTTTTTGTCTTTAGCAATTGAAGGTTTAGCAATAATATGTTATATTATAATAAATATTTATTTTGAGGTAGTGTTATGGCTAGAAGAAAAAAGATGACAAAAAAACAAATGAAAAAATTAAAACCATTAATGCCACTAATAATAACTATAGTTGTTATTCTCGCTATTGTTTATGCTTTGTGGTACTTTGGTATAATTGATATTCCATATATTACACTTCCTGGTACTAGCACTGGTACTGGGACTGAAAGCACTACTACAAATAGTACAACAAAGAATGATGATGTCACTACAGTAGTGTCTGGAGATTTGATAATAAACTTCATGGAACTTGGAAACTGGTATACCGGGGACTCGACTTTTATCAAAGCGGGAGATGTTGATATATTAATTGATGCAGGTTCAAGAGAGAATAGTATTTCAACTATTTGCGAAACCATCAACAAATATTGTACTGATGGAAAGCTTGAGTATGTTATCATTACTCACAATCATGAGGATCATATTGCTGGCTTTGCAACTTCAACAAAAAAAGACAGTATCTTTGACTTATATGAGTGTGGAACTATCATAGACTTTGCATTGACAAACGCGAAGGAAACACAAGTTCAACTTGCAAATTATCAAAGAGAACTTAATGATGAGATAGCAAATGGCGCAAAACACTACACTGCTAGAGAACTTCGTGAAAGCGGTAATTATACATTTGAGTTGTCTGAAGGAATTACTATGACGATCTTAGACAATTATTATTACTACAACACGAGCAGCAGTGAAAATAACTATTCTGTATGTACTTTGATTACTCAGGGCGATAGAAACTTCTTATTTACAGGAGATCTTGAATCAGGAGGAGAGAAGAAATTAGTTGAATCTAATAACCTTCCAACAGTTGAAGTATTTAAAGGCGGTCATCATGGCTCAGGCACTTCAAACACAACTGCTTTGTTCGATGTGATTCAACCTAAGAATGTTTGCATTTGCTGCTGTGCAGGAAGCAATGAGTACACAAAGAACGAAAGTAATCAATTCCCAACACAAGAGGCAATTGATAGAATTGCAAGATACACAAAGAACGTTTATGTTACAACAATTTCACTTGATAACAGTGAAAAGACATTTGCACCAATGAACGGAACAATTGTTGTTTCTTCATTCGCAAATTTACCAATACAAATTAATTGTTCTAATAACAATACTCTACTAAAGGATACAGACTGGTTTAAAAACAATCGTATTTGTCCAAAGGAGTGGGCTGAGTAATGGTTTTTGAAGATTATTTGGGCTTAAATACAAGCAAACATGTTGACTCTAGAAAAAGATGTAGTCTTTTGCCAAAAAAGATATATAGATTAACCGATGGAGTAACTAATGAGATTAATTTGTTGCAAGATTCGTATGATCAAATTGTTTTATCCGATGGTATCTACGCGACGTTAGAATCTGATGCAAATTCTCATGCTGCTTTATTATTGGACTTCGGAAAAGAATTTCATGGAAGTATAAAGTTGTTTATAAAAAAAGTTGAATCTGAATCTAAAACAGCTACGTTATTGGTTCGCTTTGGTGAAAGTATTACTGAAGCAATCACACCGCTAGGATTCAAGGGTTCAACAAATGATCATGCTAATAGAGAAATGTTTGTTAGCGTTCGTGATTTGTCAGCCAATGAAACAAATGAATCTGGCTTTAGATATGTATATATAGAACTTGTCTCTGAATGCAAAGTATTGCTTAAATCGGTAAAGGGAATTGCAGTATATACTGATTGTGATGTTATGGGTTCTTTTGAATCATCAGATGAGGAACTCAATAAAATTTGGCTTACAGCTGCATACACAACCTTTTTGAATATGCAAAACTATCTTTGGGACGGAATAAAAAGAGATAGACTTGTTTGGGCTGGTGATATGTACACCGAAGTTCGAACTATCATGGCAACAATAGGTGACCATGAAATTATCAGAAAGACTTTGAATATTGCAATTGACTCAACTCCAGACGGCCATTGGATTAGCGGCATTTCTTCATATTCAATTTGGTGGATATTGATTCACAAAGAGTATTATGAGATGTTTAGAAATCTTGAATACCTTGAAAGTCAAAAAGAAAAACTGTTTGAAGTTTTGCAAAGATTGATGACAACTGTCAATGATAATGGCAATGAAGAATTAACTGGAAATAGATTTATTGATTGGCCAACTTCAGGAAACACCGTTGCTATACATGCTGGTTTACAGGCTCTTGTAAAAATGGCATTTGATGCAGGGCATGTTATTGCCAAGGCATTAGGTGATGAAGAGATGAGTTCCGAATGCCTCGAATTTGCTAAAAAGGTATCAAAAGTTAATGTGGATCCTAATGGATCAAAACAAGTAGGATCATTGCTTGCTTTGGCGGGTCTTAAGGATGCTAGCGAGATTAATACAAATGTCTTAATGCCAGGTGGTGTTAGAGGGTATTCGACATTCATGGGTTACCAAATATTATCCGCAAAGGCTCTTGCTGGAGATGTGGATGGTGCAATTAAAGACATAAAGAGTTACTGGGGTGCAATGCTCGACTTAGGAGCGACAACATTCTGGGAAGATTTTAACATAGAGTGGGTTGATGGTTCTTATGGCGTTGATAGCTTTCCAATTCAAGGAAAGAAGGATATACATGGGGATTTTGGCGCATATTGCTATGTGGGGCATAGGCATTCACTTTGTCACGGATGGGCTTCTGGTCCATGCCCATTCTTGTCAGAATATGTGCTAGGTATAAAAAGAGTATCAAATAACGAATATGTTATAAATCCACAAATTGGTGATTTGAATTGGGTGAAAGGAACTTATCCAACTTCAAAGGGACCGATTAGTGTTAGTGTTGAAAAAGGTCATAATTCTAAACTTAAAATTAATGTAAAAGCTCCTATAGGAGTGAAATATAAAATAATAAATCAATAGGAGAAACAGGCATGTTTTCAATAGCAATTTTAATAGCTGTTGTTGCCTTATTGGCAATCGCAGCAATTGTCGGTTTTATTCGCGGAACAAAAAAGTCCATAATTAGAGCAATTACAATTGTACTTGCAATAGCTCTGACATTTGCATTTGGTGGAGCGATAATAGATTCATTTGGTTCAATAACGGTAAGAATGGACGGCGTAAAAACTACAATGCATGAGTTCATCACTGATGCATTAATGTCAAATGAAACAATAGCGAGTATTGCAGAAGAGTCTCCAATATTAGTTGAAGCAATTGAAAAAATACCAGCGTTGATAGCTTTAATTGTTGGTTCAATAGTAACTTTTATAGTATTAAGACTAGTTGGTTTACTTGTTTATTTTATTCTAGCAATAGTACTTAAAGCTGGCAAAAAAAGATCAACTACATTATTGTCTAGATTGGGTGGCTTAGCAATTCATTTAGTTTGTGCAATTCTTTCCATAATGATGGTATTTATGCCACTTGTTGGATTTACTAGTATTGCAACACAAAGTGAATTTGAAACTGTAGCTAATTCACTTTCAAATGGTGGAAACAGTGTTATTGATGATTTTGGTGATGCGATTTATAATACACCAGCAATAAATATATTCTCAAATCTTGGTGCTAAAAAATTAGGTATATCATATATAAATAAGTTGATTTACCTAAATACAAAGCAAGGTGAAAAAGTTGGCATATTGGTTGAACTTGACGAATTGGTTGATGTATTAGTAGAAGCAGAAAATGGCAAGATTATTTCTAACGCTACAAATAATAATACTGAAGCAATTTTTGAAACTTTGAAAGATTATGATTATACATATTCATTATGCCTTGAGTTATTAGATTCTTGCGTGTTAAGAGAATCATTACCAGCAATCATAACTTCATTTGTAAAGAATTACGCTGAGTCAACTAACATTCCTAGTGTTGTGGTAAATCCTGCTATAGATGGAATGAAGGCATCATTGAATAAAGCATTCAATGATACAGCTGAAAAGGAAGAAGTTGCATCATCATTGGCAATGATTTTGTCTGGTGTAGGTTCAATAGCTAATTTATCAAGTTCATTAGGGGATTTGAGCACTGGCGATTTGATTGAGACTATCGGTACTATTTTGGGCGCATTACAAGCAAACTCTAACTTATCAAGTTTTGGTATTAATTTGATGGAGATAGTAGTTAATTCTCCTGAATTTGAGACATATTCACCTATGATTTCTTCAATTAAAGAAGTCATGGAAAGTGGAACTGATATCAAAGAGTTGTCAAAAGTAGTAGCTGCTTCTATGGATTTGATGGATGTTGTTAATTCTTCTCTTGGTTCGGCAGAAACTATAGATAAAGCAAGTGAATCAATTAAAAAGATAATCAATTCACTTGACGAAAATATTGCAACACAACTTAAGGCAGTAGTTACTCATGATACAATTAAAGGGTTCGGTGTAGAAGAGCAATACGTTGAACAAATCTCTGGAGTAGTAAATTGTGTTGTGGATGAACTTGTCAAAGCTAGTGGTCAAGACAATTACGACAAAGAAGCAGAGGCAATTGTCGCAATCATGTCAACAGCAGTGAATGGTAACAGCTCATTTACTTCTGATGATATCAAGACTTTATACAATACTGCAGCTACTTCAAATGTCGTTAAGAATACAATCAAGACTATTGAGATGAATAATATCTTATCAATTGACTCAACTGCACTAGGAAGTGCTGATGCATTTGCAAGCGTAATTAATGACTTATATAACAGTAGTTCAAAGAGTCAAGAAGATGTAAAGATTCTTGAATCCATTGCAAATATTTTGAATGTTTCAGATAAAGTATCTTTTAACTAAGACGACAAAAAGGGGCTGTGAAAAAACTCACAGACTAAAAAATGAAAAAATAGAATAAAAAAGACGACTTCTAAAACTAGAAAAAAAATCTA
>JAKSVJ010000002.1 GCA_024408015.1 Clostridia bacterium | reverse complement strand
ACCAACGATAGGTTTTACATCTGCACCGAGAGGAGCATCATCAGGAAGTACGAGCAAGCCGAAATATCCAGCACCTGGATAAAGGTCTTCATTAAGACCAAGTTCGATACCACTACAAAGCATACCATTGCTTTCGTAGCCACGAAGCTTGCCTTTTTTGATTTTAGCAACACCTGTTACTGTCTTGTGGTCACCGGCAGTCTCGATAACAGTAGCCCCGTCAAGAGCAACTGGGAACTTGCCACCAACATGAACATTATCTGCTCCACAACAAATCTGAAGAATTTCTCCACCAACATCAACTTTACATACATGAAGATGTGTATCTGGAATTGGTTCACATTCAACAACAAGGCCGACAACAACTTTTGATACATCTTTACCGATGTCTATGAGTTCTTCAACTTCAAATCCGCAACCAAAAAGTTTTTCTTCTAATTCTTGAGCTGTAACATCAATATCAACAAACTCTTTGAGCCAACTGAAAGGTACTTTCATGTCATTGTCCTCCTTTAATCCTTGAACTGTTTAAGAAAACGTAAGTCGTTTTCATAAAGAAGTCCAATATTATTTATACCATACTTGAGCATGGCAATTCTTTCGATACCAATACCGAAAGCAAGACCTGAATATTCTTCAGGGTCAATTCCACAGTTTTCCAAAACTTTGTGATGAACAATACCGCCACCCAAAACTTCTATCCAACCTGTTCCTTTGCAAAGGCTACAACCTTTACCACCACATTCAAAACAGCTAACGTCAACTTCAACGCTTGGCTCTGTGAATGGGAAGAAACTTGGACGAAGACGTGTCTTTACGCCATCACCGAATATCTTTTTAACGAATTGATCAAGCAAACCTTGAAGGTCACACAATGTAATCTTCTTATCTACTACCAAGCCTTCCAATTGGTGGAACATAGGTGAGTGTGTAGCGTCACTATCTGAACGGAATACACGACCAGGTACCAATACTTTGATAGGTGGTTTTTTGCTGTCCATTACACGAATTTGACCAGGACTTGTATGAGTTCTAAGCAAAATATCTTCTGCAACATAGAATGTATCCTGCATATCACGAGCAGGGTGGTTCTTAGCAACGTTTAGACGTGTAAAGTTGTGATCATCATCTTCTATTTCTGGACCTTCATAAATTTCAAATCCCATTCCTGAGAAAACATCGCACATCAAATCTTTTGTAATAGTGATTGGATGAAGTGATCCTTTTGAAATTTTCTTTGAAGGAAGAGTGATATCAACCTGTTCGCTCTTATTACGAGATTCAAGTTCGAGTTCTTCGAGTTTAGCAGCCAATGCTTCATATTTAGCATTTACTTCATTCTTAAATTCGTTAATTAATTTACCGATTGTGGGACGCTCTTCTGCTGATACAGAGCCAAGACCTTTCATAAGATCTTGAATGCTTCCCTTTTTGCTCAAGAACTGCTGCCAAAATGCAGATAGTTCTTCTTTGGTATGTACTGAACCGATTGTTGATTCAACCTGTTCGCGTAATGCCTTAATTTTTGCTTGCATAATACACCTCAGATTTATTTGAATTAATATTTTTTGAAAAGAAAAAAGCCTCATCCCAAATAGGGACGAAGCATACTCCGCGGTACCACCCAAATTCCTGATAATAATCAGGCTCTTTTGCTTTAACGCAGCACACGTGTAATGCTTTAACATCACAAGCTCCAAAGTGAAAGGCTACACAAATATCAAGGTTTTGCTTTCAGCTATTGCAAAACTCTCTGGGCATGAATCTTTTTGCTCGCCGCTTTTTCTCAGCTTTTGTTCTCGTTGAGTATATCATGAATGTTAATAAAAATCAACAAAAATAGAGTAAAATTGTTTGCTATTGTTGGAAATTTAAATTTTTAACAACATGTCTGGACTTTCTTTTGACTCTAAAAACTTTTTAGGTGTTACACCTGCCATCTTTAAAAACACTCTATGAAATGATCTAATGCTTCCAAAACCAGCGCCATATGCTGCTTCTGTTGATGAGGCCCCATTACGTAAAAGCTCCATTGATTTTCTAACGCGAAGATAATTTATATATGAAGAAAAATTTACACCTGTTATCTTAACAAACTTTCGAGACAACGTTTCTGGATATATTCCTATCTGATTGGCTGTGCTCTCAAGCGAAATGTCATTTGAGACATTTTTGTGAATGATATTAAGTGCTTTTAAAAAATCATCATCTACTTGGTTTTGAGATGGTATAAAAGTGCATTTATCCATGAATTCACGGCAAAGAGGAAACAACAAGGCCTCTGTGTTAATCAAATTTTGTCTCATATTCTCATTTTCAGTAATCTGAAAAAGAAGAGGCATTAAGGCATCACTTAACAATATTTTTCTATCTACAATTGTATTTGAAGCGAGCAACGTCCACAGTGGATGAACAACGCTTGCGTCAAATTCGATAATTAGACACTTGTTATGCGTAATTGTTACAAAATCATGCTGCTCAAAAGGCAAAATAAGTACTGCTTCTTGCTTACAAATGCTATATTGTGTGCCTTTGATACACATCTGTAACTCACCATCAATAGTAACAACCATTTCTAGTCGTCTATGTACGTGAAGTGGACATTGTATGTTCTCAGACACTGTTGCTGGCAGTAAATCATCACCATGTTCGTTTACTCGAAATAAGTAGTTCATATTGACCTCCGATCAAATTCTGTCCATTATTATACGTGTTTTGACTTGCTTTGACAATATAGTTTAGATATAATCTAGTTGAAATTTCAAAGGAGTATTGACATGAGTTTTTTTAATTCTATTGTAGATAGTTACAAAAGAGTACTGAGTAATAACAATGATGGTCGTCTTCGTGGCCGTAAAGGCGTTTTCTTTGGAACTGTTGCGGAGAGTGCCGTTACCACAATGCTTACCGGTATTTTCTATTCAACATTGCTCACAGTATTGCTCAAAGGTGCTACTGAAACAGTTGAAAACAAATATCTTGCACTTATTGAGACGTTGACAGCATTCGTTGGTTTGTCACAATTATTCTCTCCATTTATTTTTGAATCACTCAAAAAAAGAAAGCCTCTTATCCTACTACTTCGTGGAGTTTATTATTTAATCCAGATATTACTTTTACCGCTTGTAACAATACTTAAATTACCAATAGACACCAAGGCTTGGATGTTTATTGTATTAATGGTTGTTGCAACCATATCCGAATCAATAGGAACACCTGCTCGTTCTGCATGGCATCTACACAGTTTGCCTGAAGATACAAGAAGTGACTACTATAGTTGTATAAGACTTTCAACAATGGTAATAAATGCATCATTGTCATTTATACTTGGTGTATTCATGGATTATTGTGCTGAACATGAAATTGTCCTCGTTGGTGTTCTTATAATGCGTGGTGTCGCACTTCCTTTAGCTGCATTTGTAATTGGTATGTTTTTCCGCGCAGAAGAACCAAATTACAATGCTAACATTGAAAAAGTTACATTCAAAGACATTGTCACAACTCCTTTTAGAAGTCCGATTTTCCTTGTTATGGTTCTCATTAATGTCCTATACACAATGGGTAATGGATTTCATGGCCAATTCTACAACTACTACCTTGTTAACCAAGTTGAAATCAGTTACACATATCTTAGCATTTGTCAAATTTCAGCGATTCCATGTACATTTATCAGTATGCCATTCTGGAATAGACAAGTTAGAAAATATGGTTGGATGCCAACACTTGCAGTTTCAATGGCTCTATACTCTTTATGTTATGTGATCAATGCATTTGTTGCTCCTGGCACAGAATACATGTACATCATATCAAACGTATATTGTCAGCTAATAAATGGTGGTCTTGTTATTGCAATTTCTAACTTACCATTCCTTCACGTACCAGATTCAATGAGAGCAGCGTGTCTTGCCTTCTTTAATGCAGCATCAAGTTTGGCTGGTACATTCTCACGCTGGCTTGGTGGTGTTTTCATTGGCGCAACAGAGGGCTTGCAATTATCAATTTGGGGATTAACACTCGAAAACAGAGCATACATGTGTCTTGTTAACTCTGGTATCCTTCTACTTGATGTTTTAGTAGTAATAGGCGTATCAATTTACGAGAAAAAACAAAAAAACAAAATGCAACCTAAACAGGAGGAAACAATCAATGGCAATTAAAGATTATCTCAGCCATTTTCATCCAACAAATATTGGCGAAGTTGATGCTGACATTCAATTGTATGTTTCAAAAATCGGTGATGACAATAACCCAGGTACAGAAACCAAACCATTTCTAACAATAGAACGTTCTTTGATTGAACTTATAAATGTTCGCAAATCTTCGCCTAATAGTTCTGTATCTATTTGCATCAATGAAGGAACTTATCAAACTCGTGGCCTTCAAATAACTAAAGAAATGAGTGGCTCAACCAATGCCCCTGTTACAATTTATGGTAAAGGTTATGTACATATAAGCGGTGGTATTACTATCGACAAAAACGATTTTAAGAAAGTAGCTGGAGATGTAAAGCAGCGCCTTAGTACTAAAGCTCGCTCTCATGTATATGTTGCTGACTTAAAGAAAATGGGAATTGGAATTGATGATTATGGTCCACTATTCCCTATTGGTTGGTTCCAAACAACAGATATGTACGACAATATAAAGCAAGGTAATGCTTGTGAATGTTTCTGTAATGGAAGCCGTATGACTTTGGCTCGTTATCCTAAAGATAGCGAATTGTCACTTGGTGAGATTATTGATGAAGGCGAAAACTACATGCGTGAACCTCGTGAGATTTTCGCTGTATGGTCAAAGAGACGCAATCCATTCCCTGGAATATACAAAATGGAAGAAAAAGATAGAAAGCACATCTCAAAATGGGCGCCAAGCAATGACATATGGATGGCTGGATATCCTGGTATTGACTGGGCAGACTTATCTGCGAGAGTAAAGATTGACCCAAACGAAGGAACAATAAGGCCTGAACTTGTATCAAGATATGGTGCAAAAAAAGGAACTCCTTATCACTTTTTCAATGTTCTTGATGAATTAAATGCACCTGGTGAATGGTATCTTGACAGAGATAACGCTTTACTCTATGTCTGGCCAACCACTTCAATTGATGATGCTATTATTGAGCTATCATTAAGTGAGAAAGCAGTTATTACAATATCAGATACATCATATATCACTCTTGAAGGATTGGATGTTGGATGTGGTAGAGTTGATGGTATTTCAATAGAAAATAGTTCGTATATAAATGTAATTCGTTCTGAAATCTCAAACGTCGGTGGCAATGGTGTTACTATCGTTGGAGACCATAACATGGTTCGTGAATGTGAAATTCATCACACTGGAAAAGGTGGTGTTCACATCACAGGTGGCAACAGAGAAACTCTTACTCCTGGGGCTTGTATGGTTGACAACAACCACATTCATGATTTTGCTATAATTCACCTAACGATGTATCCTGGTGTTGCTCTTTATGGAGTTGGCAATATTTGTTCTCACAATGAAATACACAACGCGCCTCACATGGCTGTGTATTATTCAGGCAATGATCATGTTATAGAATATAACTACATACACGAGATGGTTCTAAGATCCTCCGATGCTGGTGCCATTTATGGTGGTCGTGACTGGACAATGTGTGGCATCGTTGTTAGATATAACGTATTGGAAAATATAGGTGCTGGAAAATACAAACCAACAGCTATTTATTGGGATGATGCTATTTCTGGTCAAACAGCATATGGCAACTTCATCATGGGTGCTGGTGACAATGGTATTAAACTTGGTGGTGGCCGTGATTTAAGTGCTAAATATAACATCATCATTAATACTACTGAACCAATTCATTTTGATGATAGATTGCGTGAAGCTGTTATTAAAAATGGTTGGGCTAGAGAAGTCATTGTTCCGGAAAACAGTGTTATGTGGCAGTATCTACACGCAGTTCCATTCAAGAGTCAAGTTTGGGCTGATCGTTATCCACATCTTGCTAGAATATCTGAAGACAGAAACAATGTGGATTCAATAGAATTTGCTGGCAACCCATCATATGGCGATGTTGAAAATAACATCATCGTTCACGATGGAAAACGCTCAATGATGGTCACAAAAGATGTTCTTCTATTCAGCAAAGTTGAAAACAACCCTGTATTTAAAACAATTGATGAAGTCGGATTCGTTAACCCTGCAGACGGCAATTACAACTTAAAGTCTGATGCCCCTGTATTGCGTAAAATACCTGATTTTCCTAATATTCCATTTGCCTCAATAGGACAATACTGATTGGGAGGAAATACTATGGCCTGTCCATTATTTAATACTCATCACGCCCCTGTTGGCGCGTGGGCAAGTTTGACTTTTGGCGTTCCTGGTGTTGCTTGTAGTGTTGACTTACAAGAACCAAATGTCAAAAAGACTGGTGCTTTGTTTATTGGTTCAGCTAACAAAAATGGTGTACGTTCAATCGGTTTTGCTGATGAACCAATTGAAACAGGAATAAATGTTAATGCAGAAGGAGATAAAGAAAAAGCTCCTCAAAAACGCACAAGCAAATATGCCGCTTATGGCATGGCGAAAGAAAATGAAATAAATCGTGTTCTTACACCATCAAAAGATACATATAGTGTAGATAACATATCATTCACTGTATACACTCCATATGCAGCTCTCCCAGACCCTAATATTTCAACAATAAATCCAATTGATTGTATTCCCGCCGTACTTATCGACATTACAGTTGATAATTCGGATAGCGATCTCGAAAGTGTTGCATTTTTGGGTTTTATTCATACTGAAGCAAAACGCTTATATGCTCAACAATATGGAAATGTATATAGCTTACAATATCGCAACGAATGGGCTTTTTCCGCAAAAGGTGACAACGTATATGTTGTAAGGGGGCTTGATGCAATAGATCATCTCAAAAATGGCACACAAATGATCCAACAAAATGGACCGGAATTTTTGTGCACTAAAGTTGCCCCTCATACAAAAAAGACTTTAACGGTTGTTTGGTCTGTTTATGCTATTGATGGAAGCAATGGTGAAATACCAACAACGTATTATTACACAAAGTTTTTCAATAGTTTGCTTGATGTAACTAATTCTGCTTTTGAGATGGCAGATGTTATTAGAGAACGCTCGAATAACGTTGATAATGAACTTATTAAAAACCAAGATAAAAAAAGAATGGAAGTTGTATCTCAATCCATTCGCGGTTATTATGCTTCATCTCAGCTTCTTGTTTCAAATGATGGTAGAATTCATTGGAATGTTGGAGAAGGTGCTTATGTTTGGCGTAATACAATCGATCTTTGTGTTGACCACTTGGCTTGGGAACTCCGTCGCAATCCATGGATTGTCAGAAGTTTGATGGAAGACTTCATTGATTATTATCGCTACTATGACGATGTAACTTTTGAGGGAAAAGATGGAACGTTCCCTGGTGGAATTAGTTTCACACACGACATGGGTTGTTATTTCTCATATTCCAAAAAAGGCTATAGTGCATACGAAAGAGAAAATGATACCGTTAATGGTTTCTATTTCTATATGACAACAGAAGAACTATTGAATGGTATCTATTGTATTGCCGCATATGTATTAAAAACCGGAGACAAAAAGTGGCTAATGTCACATGCTGATATCATATCGGATCTAATGACTAGTCTTGAAAATCGAGATGCTCCGACTGTGGTTGAAAGAAATGGTATTTTAAAAGCAGCTTCCACTCGTGGTGGTAATTGTCATTTGGAAAGCACAACATACGATGCACTTGACCATTCTCTTCTTGAAGCGTCTGGAAATCTTTATGTTTTCATTAAAACATGGTGCTCACTTATACTATTAGAAAAATGCGCAACATTAATTGAAAATAAGGATGTATCTTGTCGTGCTAATGCGATGCTAAATAAATGTCGCAGATCAATTGACTTGTTTAAAACAAGTGATAATCACTTAAAATCAAATGCATACCGCAAGCATGATGGTAAAATTGCTGCCGCTGTTGAACCATTAGCTATCCCATATGTGCTTGGTGTTTTGAATGCTAATGATGAACCTTTATTATTTGAAATACTAAAAACGCACATCAATGAATGCTTAAAGCCAGGAATATGTCTTGACGCTTTATCCGGTGGGCTTAGACTAAGCAGCACAAGTAGAAATACTTGGGTTTCAAAAACCATTTTAACAGCATATGTTATTGAAACAGTATTAAATATTAAACTGCCAGAGACCGTAATTCCTGAAATTGTTGGTTGGACTCAAAACAGTGCTAAAATTGCAACAGTTGCAGATCAAATATTATGTGACACTCGTCAAATGGTTGGTGGTCCATACTATCCTAGAATTGTCACATCAGCATTGTGGCTTTGATTATTTCATGCAAAAAAATGAAAAGCAGGGGTTTACATCCCTGCTTTTGGTTTGCTTGTAATTAGAGTCGTGTATCCCAGCGATCACAGAACACATAATCTTCAGCATGTCCTTTAAACTCACTTAAACCAGCAATTTTTTCAATAGCAGCTCTAACATGAGTCCTACTTGGACTATATGCATTTATATATGTATGAATCTGTGGAATATCAATAAGGTGGTTTGTGTAGTTCAAACTCATCGCAATGGTTGGTATTTCTACGTTATACCATGGTAGTTCAACTGAGTGGTTACAGCTCCAACGAACTCGAACCCAGTTCTCTTGAGCATATCCTTTAACATTAATAACAATTAATGCAAAATCATGTTTTTCAACGAATTCTTTTCTTGTACCAGTATTCATCATCTTGATCATATTAAAGAAATTAACACCATTCTCAACTTCCAGTTCATGGAAGTTTGGACAACAATCAACTTCAAATCCTGCGCGTTCTAGTTCTTCAACCACAACTTTCTTCTCTGGGTCTCCATTGTAACCTTTTGTTGCAGGAGATGCACCTACATAAACCAAGAACACTCTCTTTTTTTCATTTGGTTTAATTGGTAGATAGTGTTTTGTGTCTTTAACAAGAGTAATACATGTATCAGCAGCTTGTTCTGCATAGCTTTGATGCTCTTCACAACCAATTTTGTCCATTAGTGCTGTATTTGGAAATAGCACTTCTTCTTTGTTGAGATTAAGATGAGCTTTCATGCCCAAAATTCTTGTCAACGCGTCGTCTATTCTCTCTTCGCTAAGTCTACCATCAGCAAGAGCTGCTTTAATATATCCAACATCTTCAGCATAATCATTTGCGAACAAAATCATATCACATCCAGATGAAAGTATACGTGGAATAGCGTCACTACGTTTCATCATTGCAACAAGACCAACCATGTGAGTTGCATCTGTGATGACTAATCCATTGAATCCCATATCATCTCTTAACAAATCAGTGATTAGTTCTGGAGCAAGAGTTGCTGGCATTATTTCTTCATCTTTAATTCCCGGACGAAGCTTTTTGCTCATACTAGGCAAGGCTATATGTCCTACCATAATTGATTCAAGACCTTCATTAATAAGGGTACGATATACTTTTCCAAAATTTGCTTCCCATTCATCAACACCAAGGGAGTTAACACCTAAAGTAAGATGCTGATCTAGTTCTTCAACACCATCACCAGGAAAATGTTTTGCAGCACATGCCATGTTTGGATTGGCATCTTTAACACCTTTAATAAAAGCGCGAGCGTTTTCTATTACTTTATCTGGATCTGAAGAAAATGCGCGTGTATTAACAATCGTATTTCTCCAGTTTTTATATACGTCGACAACAGGATTAAACATCCAGTTACAACCTATAGCACTAGCTTCTCTACCTGATACAAGGCCTAAGTGATATGCATTTTCTATACCATCGCCTGCGCCACATTCGGCAGCAGAAGCCACATATGTTCCGCCTTGAACACAACCATTACCACCAGTATCACAGTTGGCAGCAATTAATACTGGTACTTTACTAAGTTTTTGGTAAGTTGTGTTTTGTTTGTATGTTGTTTCTTTGTCGCCACCAAACCATCTAAGTCCACCTTGATGTGTTTTATCCAGGGTATCTTGAATTTGTTTTTCATCAGCGCCAGGAATGTTTTTCATAATCACAAAAAGCTGTCCTATTTTTTCATCAAGACTAAGTGAAGCTTTTGTATCATTGACCCATTTTATTTGGTCATCGTTTAGATAAAATGGTTTATCCTTTAAATTAATCATAATCTTTAACCCTTCAAATTGTCCAAAAACTCTTGTTCTTTCTTGATGCCATATTCGGCGTACTCACCATTTATAAGTTTCTCAAAAGCGATATGAGCATTTGCCCAACTTTCTTTTTCGTGCTTTACTAAAATAGGATAATAGTAAACACCATTCTTTTTAGCTGCATCTCTATCGCCAGGAGCATCTCCAATCATTAGCACCTTGTCTTTGTCGTAACCCTTTTTAAGTAGTTCTGATATACAATGCGCTTTACTTCCGGCATCTTGGCACAAGAGAACGTCAACATCATCAAGAAGATTGTAGAATTTCCACTCCTCTTCAACGGCATCTTTGTTTGCACTAGATACAATAGCGACATTTGCAACACTATGGGCAGCTTTCAATCCTTCTTTTACTCCGACGAAAGGAAGCTTCTCACTTTGTGGCAATGCATTTATTGATTCGTTAACCGCTTTGCTCCAAGACAAAGCTTTTTTAAACACTTCAATTCCTGTCTTATTGTACTCTTCCTCAACAGATCTATTTGATAGTTCATTTGCATTATCAGCCCAATTAACAAGATCCAAAACCCCATCAATTTTTGTATATTTTTTATCTATTTCGTTTAGGGCCATAGCTAATCCCTTAAAACGATTAATTCCACGTGTCATTGTGTAGAGATTTATGTCGTTCCAACGTTTCAAAATCTCATCTTTCCACGCACCAAGACTCCATTCATCAACCATGCATGGTCCAAAACAGCGAATATGTTTTATATCCATTGTGTCCATTGCACAACCATCAGAATCAACACAAATCAAATATTCTTTATTCTTTTTAAGATTATCAAAAGGCGTAGACATAATTCCCCCCGTGGTTTCTTTCTTCATATAAGATTTTACATTGAAACTGTACACATGTCAAACAAATTATTGATTTGGATTTGTAAAAAAACAATGTCCATTTGGTAGGTTTTTGCAGTTAAAATAATGACTTTTATTATCTTTTGTGATAGAATGTGTGTTTGTAATTCTTAGTTGAAGGAGATGATAGTATGTATATATTGCTATATGGCTTTTGGCTACTATTAAATGGTAGATTCACACTTGAAATAGCTATAATTGGGCTCGTTCTTGATTGCGCTTTGGCAATACTAATGAAAGTACTATTCAATTACTCGTTAAAAAAAGAATGGAGAGTAATAAAGAAATTACCATTATTTATTATATATGGATTTGTTCTCTTTTGGGAAATAATCAAATCTTCATTGGTTGTTTGTAGAGACATTCTTTTTAAGAAATATAAATTAAATCCGACTCTAGTTACCTTTCATACAGATTTAAAAACAAACATGGGAAGATATCTTCTCGCAAACTCAATAACATTAACCCCAGGTACAATTACTGTTAAAGTGGAAAACGATAAAATCACAGTTCATTGTCTAGATGAGAAAATGTTAGATACATCAAAAAACAGCACTTTCCAACGCTGGATTAGAAAGTTGGAGGCATAATGAAACAGAATTATCAATATCTATTTATTGGAGTATTAATATTACTAGCAATAGGAATATTCTTTGCTCTATTAAGAGCCATTAAGGGTCCAAGAGTTGCTGATAGAATTCTTGGGATTAACTTAATAGGCAGCTTTACAACAGCCTCAATTGCAGTTCTTTCCATTTTGCTTGAACAAAGTTGGCTTCTTGATGTTTGCCTTATTTATTGTATGATTAGCTTTTTGGCTGTCGTTGTTCTTGCTAAAGTCAACATAGCTTCTCACAAAGAGGGAGAGGATGGTGACGATCAATGACACAATTTGTTATTAGCGCCATATTAATAGCTATCGGAGTTATCGCTGCTATTATTGGCTTGATTGGTGTATATAGATTTAAATTCGTAATGAATCGTATGCATTGTGCTGCTATTATTGATACACTTGCAATGTCTTGCATTATTGCTGGTCTTATGGTAGCGACAGGAAACGCTCAATATATACCAAAACTCATTGCGATATTACTTGTTCTCTGCATCAGTTCTCCTTTAACTTCACATATAGTTGGAAAAATGGAAGTTGATTCAGACGATTCAGTTTACTCTCATTTGCAAATTCACGAGGAGAAAGAAGAAAATTCAGATGGAAATAGTTGAAATAATACTTTTAGGTCTTTTGATCATTTGTGGTATATCTACTTGTTTTTCAAAAAACCTTTTAGTCTCACTTGTAATTTTCATGGCATATAGCGTTATTATGTCAATAATTTGGGTGATACTTCAAGCACCTGACCTTGCAATAACCGAGGCTGCTGTTGGTGCCGGTATATCAAGTGTTCTCCTCTTTATCACGCTCAAAAAAATCCGAGATATTAAAAAGAAGGCCAAAGACAATGAAGACAAACAAAATTCGTAATTGGCTCAAGACTTGGGATGAAGGAGAATTTGAGTTTGCAATTAACGAGGATGTAGTACAACCTACAACAACTGATAATGCGCAAAGTCAAGATCTTGAGCACCCTTGGAAAACTCGACATGTTGATAAAATTGAGCAAAAAGAAATTAATATATTCAAAAAACTTTATCCATTTATTTCCACTTTCCTTTGCCTTGTCATTGTTGGATTCTTGATTTTGACAGTTATAGATCTTCCAACTTTTGGTAGTGCTAATGCACCTGCTCACAACGAGGTAATGGATAGATATATAGAAAGTGGAATGGATGAAACTGGCGCTGTGAATGTTGTCGCTGGTGTAATATTAGACTATAGAGCTTTTGATACATTGGGAGAATCACATGTTCTTTTCACTGCGTCTATAGCTGTATTCATTCTCCTTCTATCAATCATTGATGAGAATGAACCTAGTCTTGAAAAAGAAATCACACAAAAAGACTCATTACTTAGAAGCACAGCTTTTATCGTTGTTCCTCTTGTATTGATTTATGGAATTTATGTAGTTCTTGGTGGACACATTGGCCCTGGTGGTGGTTTTGCCGGAGGTGCAGTTATTGGTGGTGGACTTATTCTATATGCCCTTTCATATGGATTTGATACACTTGATAGAATTTTTAATCTTAAAAACTATAGAATTATCATCACAACCGCACTATGTTTTTATAGCATCGCAAAATGCTATTCATTCTTTTGTGGAGCTAACCACCTTGAAACCATTTTTACTACAGGAACACCTGGAATGATTTTCTCAGCTGGTCTCATTCTACCACTTAACATTGCTGTTGGTGTTGTAGTTGCGCTTACTATGTATGGCTTTTATTCAATATTTCAAAGGGGGCGTATCGGATAATGTTACAAAGTCTTTGGAATAATAGAGTAATGGTTGTTGCTGTTATTTTGTTCGCTGTTGGTTTTACAACCTTGTTATTGCATAGAAATCTAATTAAAAAGATTATCGGTCTTAACATAATGGACACAGCTGCATACCTGTTACTTACATCAATTGGTTATATAGACAAAAACAAAGCACCAATTATTGTTGATGGTGTAACTGATCCTTCCGTTTACGTAAACCCACTTCCTGCAGGTCTTGTCCTTACTGGTATTGTTGTATCAGTTTCTGTTACTGCAGTATTGCTTGCATTGACTATTCGTCTTTATCAACGTTATCACACACTTGATCTTGATGAAATATATATGATAGCTAGAAACGAAACAGAAAAAAAGGAGGATAAAAAATGAGCTTCGCTGCTAATTTCCCTCTCTTTTGCATTGTCTTTTGTCTTATATGCTCTGTTGTTTCTTCACTTCTCAATGGCAAGGTTGCGAGAATAATTACATTGTTGTTATCAATTGTTGTTATGATAATGTCAATTTTCGTTATGTTAATGGTTCATTTAAATGGTGAGCCTATAACATATATCATGGGTCATTTTCCACATCCTTGGGGTAACGAAATTAGAATGGGGCTTCTTGAGCCATTCTTCGCTTCAATTTTCTCTTTAATTCTCTTCTTGAGTTTGCTCGGTGGAGAAAGACATCTAAGTTCTGACCTTGATGTCAAAAAGAGTCAATTCTACTATGTAATGACAGACCTCATATTGTCTTCATTCTTAGTTCTTCTTTACACCAACGATATTTTTACAGGCTACGTCTTCATAGAAATATGTACACTTACATCATGTGGACTATTAATGATAAGACAAGTCGGAAGAACTACACTTGCATCAATTAGATACATGATCTTTAGCCTTATTGGTTCCGGATTGTTTTTAATGGGTGTCATAGTTCTTTACGGAATTACTGGTCATTTGCTATTCCCAAATCTACACGAAGCAATTGCAAAACTAAATGTGAGTGGTGAATACAAAATTCCTTTACTAACATCAATAAGTCTCATAACAGTGGGCTTATCGATAAAGAGTGGCTTGTTCCCATTCCATTTCTGGATGCCAGACACTTATGGTTATGCTACCCCAAGCTCTTCAGGAATTCTTTCGGGTTTAGTATCCAAAGTTTACATTTTGTATTTGTTGAAAATAATATTCAATGTATTCGGAACTAACGTATTCTACAATAGTGGTATACAACATATTCTTTTCTGGTTTGGTGTATGCGCAATGATTATTGGTTCTATTGATGCCTTAAAAGAAAACAACATCAACAGAATGCTTGCAAATTCTTCAGCTGCTCAGATTGGATATATATATATGAGTATCGGAATATCTCCAACACTTGGAGTCGTTGCTGCAATATATCATATTGTTACTCATGCTTTCACAAAACCATTGTTGTTCATTACATCTTCAAGGTTATGCGATGCCGCAAATGGCAGTAAGATTTTCCATGACCTTCAAGGAAAAGCAAGAAAATATCCATTAACTGGTGCATTGTTTACAATAGGTGCATTCAGTATGATAGGCATACCATTAACAATGGGATTCATTTCAAAATACATAATTGCTACTTCTGCAATTAATACTGAAGGTATGATTGTTATACCACTAATTGCTTTGGCTTTAAGTACTATTCTTAATACTATATATTTTGGAAGAACACTTATTCGTATATACACACCTAGTGATAGTGAAACTTGTATGATTAAACCTAAGGTCTCATATCTAGTATCTACAATCGTACTTGCTTTGATAAATATTCTAACAGGTATATTCTCAACTCCACTCATTTCAATAATTCAGCAACGATTAGAATTCTTTGGAAAGGTTGGCTAATTATTTATGATGCTAATTTTAGTTCTATTGCCAGCTCTCGCTGCACTTTCTCTTACTTTCATTAAAAGTAAAAAAGTTGCACATATAGTTACGCTGACTTCATTAATTGCTGAAGCTATTGTTTCAACAATTGCTCTAATTGTCACTCCTAGTGATTTTGTCTTATTCTCAATGACTGATATTTTAACAATCGCTTTTAGAATAGACAGTATTTCAAAAATATTCATGAGCATTGCATCCTATGGCTTTTTAATCGCAGGAATATATGCTTTTAAATACATGGAACATGATACAAGAGAACAAAGTTTCTTGAGCTTTTATCTTTTATCACAAGCTGCGTTGATGGGAATGGATTTTTCAAAGAACCTCATCACTATGTATTTGTTCTTTGAAATGATTACTCTCTTATCAATGCCTTTGGTATTACATGATAGATCAAAAGAGGCTGTAGCTGGTGCTCTTAAATACTTATTCTACTCAATTGCAGGTGCATTCCTTGCGCTTGGTTGTATATTCTTCATATCTCAGTATACAACAACATTAGATTTCGCACCTGGTGGTAATCTTGATGCTACAAAACTTGTTGGTCATGAAACATTGCTCCTCATAGCCGTATTCCTTGGTGTAATTGGTTTTGGTGCAAAAGCTGGTATGTATCCACTTCATGGATGGCTTCCAACAGCTCACCCTGTTGCCCCAGCTCCTGCATCTGCAGTTCTTTCAGGCATTATCGCAAAGGCTGGTGTTCTTGCAATAATTAGGGTTATATATTTCTCTGTTGGTGTAGAATTCTTAAAAGACACATGGGTTCAATACACTTGGATATCACTTGCATTGTTAACAGTATTCATGGGTTCAATGATGGCTTTCAGAGAAAAAATATTCAAAAAGCGTCTTGCATACTCTTCTGTCAGCCAAATTTCATACATTCTTGTTGGTTTGTTTTTCTTAACACCTGAAAGTGCTATGGGTGGCTTACTTCACGTAATCTTCCACGCAACAATCAAGATTTGTTTGTTTATGGTTGCTGGTTCATTTATTCATAACACTGAAAAAACAAGAGTTGACGAATTTGTGGGATATGGAAAATCAATGCCAAAAACATTGTGGGGATTCACAATAGCTTCTTTAGCACTAATTGGTATTCCTCCTGCTTCAGGATTTGTCAGCAAATGGTATCTTGCTCTTGGTTCTTTAGGGTCTGGAATTAACGTTTTGTCATGGCTTGCTCCAGTTATCTTATTGATTTCTGCCCTACTAACAGCTGGATACCTTCTCCCAATCACCGTTTCAGGATTCTTCCCTGGTAAAGATGCTTCAATACCAGAAAAGAATAAAGAGGGTGGACTTGGTATGATCATTCCTATTTTAACTCTTGCTGCAATTAGCTTACTTTTAGGTATTTTCTCTGGTCCAATCGTAGAAATTTTCAATAATATCGCTTCTTCAATGTTCTAAAGGAATTTATATGAACTCAACATATTTATTAATCGCGATATTATTTCCAATAGTTTTTAGTGGACTAATACCGCTCTTATGTCGAAAACGACAAAAGAATATATACATTGTTGTTGGTATCATATCTGTAATAACATCAATAATTACATGGGTTCTTATTCTAACTTGTAAAGAAGATACACTCACAATTCTTACCCTCACTGACAAACTTGTTTGGGAATTAAGATTTGATGGTTTAGGTAAACTGTTTGCGGGAATAATCGCAACATTATGGCCTATAACTATACTTTATGCTTCTGAATATATGAAGCACGAGGAGAGACAACTTCAATTCTTTACATTCTTCACAATAACCTATGGTATTACTCTTGGTATTGCGATGTCTGCAAACTTCTTCACAATGTATACTTTCTATGAATTGCTTACATTGTCAACAGTACCTCTTGTAATGCAACCTATGACTCACAAAGCCCTAAGAGCAACTAGAATGTATCTAGTATACTCTATTGGTGGCGCTGCATTAGGTTTTGCTACAATGATGTATGTCTTGACTTTATCAAACGGAGACTTCGTCTTAGGTGGAATCTTAAACAACCTTACAACATCCAATGATAATGCTATGCTTATCTTTTATGTGGTTGGATTCTTCGGTTTTGGTGTTAAATCTGCGATGTTCCCGGTTCACAAATGGCTTCCAAAAGCAAGTGTTGCTCCAACTCCTGTAACAGCACTTCTTCATGCAGTTGCCGTTGTTAAATCTGGTGCTTTTGCAATCATAAGATTAACATTCTACACGTTTGGTACTACTCTTCTTTACGGCACATGGGCCCAGACTGTTGTTATGATACTTAGTATAATAACAATACTATATGGCTCATCAGTAGCTCTAAAGGAACAACACCTAAAAAGACGTCTTGCTTATTCCACCGTGGCAAACATTTCATATATCTTGCTTGGTGTTAGCATGATGACAAATGAGGGTTTGATTGGTGCATTGTTGCATATGATTTTCCATGCTGAAATAAAGATTTTAGCATTCTTTGTGGCTGGCGCCATTTTGCACACAAACAAACGCGAATACACATGGGAACTTAATGGTATTGGTAAAAAAATGCCGATTACTTTTGCTTGTTTTGTTGTTGCTTCATTAGCATTGACTGGTATTCCGCCATTTAGTGGATTTGTTAGTAAATGGTATCTTCTTACAGCAGCCGCTAATTCACACAATGTGTTAGCATATATAGGCGCTGTTGCATTGCTTATTTCTGCTTTGTTGACTGCAATATACATGCTAACAGTAGTGACAAAGGCATATTTCCCTGATAAAAACGCCATACAAGATTTAGACAATGTCAAAGAAGCCGATATTAAGATGCTCATTCCTATGTGTATCTTAGCTCTCGGTGTTCTTTTCACTGGTGTGTTTGCTACACAAATTGTCGAATCTGTTATGAGTGTAGTTTACGCTATAGGAGGTTAGTATGGATTTAATTACATTAACCTTCTTCCCAATGATTATGGCATTCGTTTGCCTTATTGTTGGATACAAAAATGAAAAAGTCCGCAATATAATTGCTGTTATCACTGGACTTCTTGAGTTAGGACTTGCTATTTATTTGTTCTTCTCAGATTATCACGATGTTTCTATCCCTCTTTTGGCAGGCCTTCACCTAGAATTTGATGGTTTTAGAAAGATTTATGTGATAATAATCTCACTTATGTGGGCTATGACTCTTTTACTGTCACCTGAATATTTTGCTCACCATCACAACCTAAATAGATATTATTTCTTCAATCTTTTAACACTTGGCGCAACTGTTGGCGTCTTCTTGGCAGCCGACTTATACACAGCATTTGTGTTCTTTGAAATAATGTCATTCACTTCGTTTACTTGGGTTATCCAAGAAGAGACAAAAGATGCTATCAAAGCAGCTATAACATATTTGAGCGTCGCTGTTATCGGCGGTCTTGTAGCACTTATGGGATTATTCCTAATCCAACACAATTTGGGCACTACCGAGATATCGAAGCTATATGAACTCGCAGAAGAATGTGACAATAAGTTAGTTCTATATATTGCCGCTGGCTGTGTCTTATTTGGATTTGGTGCAAAAGCAGGTATGTTCCCATTACACATATGGCTTCCTAAAGCTCACCCTGTTGCTCCAGCTCCAGCCTCAGCTTTGCTTTCAGGCGTACTCACAAAATCGGGTATTTGGGGTATTCTCGCTATCTCTTGTCAAATCTTTAGAGAAGATAAGACATGGGGCACAATAATACTCACTCTTGGAACCATAACAATGGTTTTGGGCGCCGTGCTCGCACTGTTCAGTATTAACCTTAAAAGAACACTTGCTTGTTCTTCTCTCTCTCAAATCGGCTTTATTTTGGTCGGTATAGGCATGATGTGTCTTCTCGGTGAAGAAAACGCTCTTGCTGCAAGAGGTACATTATTACATATGGTCAATCACTCATTATTCAAGTTGGTTTTATTTGAATGTGCAGGTATTGTATTCTTCAATCTTCATGAACTTGATTTGAATAAAATTAGAGGATTTGGTAGAAAAAAACCGTTATTGAATATTGCTTTCCTTTTGGGAGGTATTGGTATTGGAGGTATTCCTCTACTTAATGGTTACGTAAGCAAAACACTTCTTCACGAAGGAATTGTCGAAGGTAGTGAAATATTTGGAATGCCTTTGAAAATTGTTGAATGGTTGTTCCTACTTTCAGGTGGTATGACACTTGCGTATATGACAAAACTCTATGTTTGCATATTTGTTGAGAAAAATGCAACACGTCAACTAGAGTTTGACTCAAAGAAAAAATACATGTCATTGCCATCAGCTATAGCAGTATTATTGCCGGCAGCAATTCTCCCAATTCTTGGTTTGTTTGCTAATAAGATAATGAATGGTATTGCCGATATTGGAACTGACTTCTTTAGTTCTGGAGAGCTTGAGCATCAAGTTCATTATCTATCACTTGAAAATTTAAAGGGTGCATTGATTTCAATTGTCATCGGTGCAATTCTATACCTTTTGTTCATCCGTAAAGTTCTCATGAAGAACAACGAATATATCAATATATGGCCTGAAAAACTTGATATTGAAGAGCTTATATACAGACCACTACTATTGAAAGTTTTACCGAATTTCTTTGGATATATATCTGCAATATTCGGTGAAAATAAAGTATCGGGTTATGTATCAAAAAAGATCCTGAGTATATCAGAATCAATTGGCGAATTGTTCGGTGAGAATAAAGTTACATCTTATGCTTCTAAAAAGCTATTAAGATTCTTTGGCATTCTTGGACGGTTTATTTGCGATATACCAGATGCACTGGTATTCGCTCTAAAAAAGACAGTATATCGACCAATTACCAAACACAATGATGATAAAGTAACATCTGCTTTGTCATATAGATTGGGAAATGATGTCGATAAAATTGCAATTCATGAAGGCAAAGAAAAAGCTGGCTCAAAACATTATGCACATCTATTTTATACTTCTTTGAAAACATTCACTGAAACCACAAATAGAATAATGGGTAATCTTTCATTTGCTTTACTTATGCTTGTAATTGCAATATGTATCGTTTTTGCGTACATGTTACTTCACAACTAAAAAATCAAGGGATATGCATTGTTTAAGTGCATATCCCTGTTTTTCATTTCTTGTAAGGTTCGTCTTCGACCTTTAATTGTTCAGGTGAACCAGCTGCAGCAACTTGTTCTAATTGATCGTCACTAAGTGCTTCACTATAATTGTCCATTGTTTTATTTATTGTTGATTCTAGTTCTTTATTCTTTTCAAATCTTTGAAAATCAAATAATAATTTTAATGCTTTTTCCATGCTATAACTCCCCTTTTGTACATATATACGAATCAAATAAACAAATGGCTACAATCCTTTTAACAAAGTTTTCATTTGTGTTAAAGCTTTGTTTTGAATTACTTTAACATACGCATATGATATGCCCAAATGTTCTGCAATCTCTTTTAATGATTTGTTGCCATAATATCTCATAACAACAACCATTCTTTCTCTTTCGTCTAACGATTGCAATGCTTTATTCAATTCTTCGAGAGTTTCTTTGTTAATTAATGAACCGTCAACAGATTCATCACTCACAAGTGTTTCTGGTATTTCTTCACTAACTTTTCTTGTTCTATAATAGTCAATCAAAGTATTGCGAGCTATAGTATAAATCCATGTTGACATAGATGATTTTGAAGCATCAAATCCATCTAGTTTCTCATAAACTTTTATGAAAACATCTGATGTAAGGTCTTCAGCTAAGTCATTATTATTGACTTTATTGTAGATATATCCCAACACTTTTTTGTGATAATCTAAATATATTTTCTCTTTTTGTAATTCATTAAGTACCATAATATACCATTAATTCTTTTTTATTTTTTTAATCAACATCAATATCAAGTCTTTGACGTTTTACTAAATCAGCAAAATATCCTTTATTTGCAATCAATGTTTCATAATCGCCACTTTCAACAACTTGACCATCTTTTAGGTAGATAATTCTATCAGCGTTACGAATTGTTGATAGACGATGCGCAATTACAATACGTGTACAAGAAAGTGTATCAATAGCATCTGATACTTTCTTTTGTGTTATATTGTCAAGTGCACTTGTTGCTTCATCAAACATCAAAACCTTTGGCTTAGGTGCCAATGCACGAGCAATCATGAGACGTTGTTTTTGTCCTCCTGAAATGCCGCCTTGACCTTCACTGATCAAGGTATTCATTCCCATTGGCATGGCACGAATATCATCAGCAATTGAAGCCATCTCAGCTGCTTCCCACGCTTCATCTAGTGTTAATTGTGGGGCTGAAATAACAATGTTGGAATAAATATCTCCAGAGAACAACTTTCCATCTTGTGTTACAGTTCCAATTTTTCTACGTAAAGATTTTAAGTCCACCTTTGTTATATCTTTTCTATCATAGTAAATAGAGCCTTTTTCCGGTGTTTCAAAACCAAGTAGCAATCTCATCAATGTTGATTTACCGCATCCGGTTGAACCAACAATTGCTAAATACTCTCCTGCTTTTATCTTAAGAGATAGATTGTTGATAACGTATGGCATATCTTCTGTATATCTAAAGTAAACATTAGATAGTTCGATATTACCTTTTATTTCAGCAACAACTTCTTTTCCATCTGATATTTCAGGAACAGCTTCCAAAATTGGTCTTGCCATATCAAGTGTAGGTTTAATATTTGCCAATGTTGTAGCAATTGAAGCAAATGAGAAAAATGCACCTGAAATCATACCATACGATGCATTAAATGCATAGTAGTTAGCAACACCACAATTTGATTTAACTGCACAATAATATAGTACAATTGTACCAATAAGACTAATAGCAAGATTTATTGTACTATTTAATTTGATAATTGCTGGTGTGTTATAAGTTAACTTTATTGTTTTTGCGTGGAGATTAGCCCAACGTGAAAACATTCTCTTTTCTGCACCTGAAAGTTTAATCTTTTGAATACCTGTAATAGTTGAGTATACCAAACCACTTTCTTTTGCTGAAACTGTCATTCTTTCGCGTGTAATTTTTGTTTGTACATAAGTGGTAACAAAACCAAGAATGATTGTCGCAAGTGTAATACAAACAGAAGGAATAACAAGAGCAGGTGCAAAAGATACGATTTGACCTATATATATAAGTGAGAATAATGAGGTTAAACCGATATTTGCAATATTGTTCATAATAAGTGAACACAAACTTTGAACATATTGTGATCTTTGTGATAGTTCACCTGAAGCATAACCTTTAAAAAATGTTGCTGGCAAACTCATCATTCTGCTCATAATTGCCGCTTGAACGGCGATGTTTTGTTTCACCGTTACTCTTGAACTAACTAACATCTGATATGATTCAAGAAGTATTCTTGCTACAGAATAACAAATCATAAACGACGCTAATCCAATAAGCATTCTGATATTTTCTGATTCGAGTACTATGCCAAATAACCATTTGGTTAGCAATGGTGAAATTAAACCAACCAATGCCATTATACCCATCATACCTACATGAAGCACTATGTCAGAAACACTAAACTGCTCTAACATAAATATCATAAGATCTTTGATTGTCAATGATCTTAATGGAAGCGCTTTATAGAAACATACTGCCTGTTCATCAAAAAGATTTTGGTTGTTTCTATTAACTTTCACTTTCTTTCCAGTTTTAAGATCAAGATATGTATATCCAGATAGTTTTCCTGGGATGAACGCAACCGCTGAACCATCTTCTTTCAAGGTTCCAATCATTGCGCCAACAGCGTTCTTGTACCAACCTTTGTCGAGTGTTACATTTCTTCTCATAATACCATGAGGACGCAAGTAATACTCAAGTTGTTCATCAATAGTATCGATGTCTTTAGGAGGTTCAACCTTTGTCATCTTATGATGATAAAATTTGAGAATCTCTTCAATTGCTGATTTTGCAATTTCTTTTGAGCTAAGAGAATCGGCTAGTCTTTTGCCCATAACCGCGTTGGCAATAGAGTCTATCGCGTCTAAAAATTCTTGGTTATCGGCTTCTTTTCGTTGTTTTAATTGTTCTTCAAACCAACCCATAATGACACCCCCCTCTTACTCAGCGCTAACGAGGCTATTATATAGCTCGCTTGTTTCCATAAGTTCCTTATGGGTTCCGCGATCAATAATAACACCGTTTTCCATAACAACAATTTCATCACATGAACGAATTGTTGAAAGTCTATGAGCAATAACTATGCAAGTTATGCCACGATCACGTATTGCTTTTACTACTTCATACTCTGTCTTTGCATCAAGAGCACTTGTGGCTTCATCAAGTATAATTATTGTTGGATCTTGAGCTAATACACGGGCAATCTCAAGTCTTTGACGTTGACCTCCAGAGAAGTCTTTACCGCCTTCAATAATCTTGTGTTGGTAACCATCGGGTCTTGCCATGATATCTTCATGAATTTGAGCATCGCGAGCTGCCAATATCATTTCAAAATCTTCAATACTATTATCCCACATCTTTATGTTATTAGCTATTGTGTCTTCAAACAAGATAATATCTTGGTCAACAACAGCTAAAGAACCATGGAATGTGCTAGAATCTATTTCTTTCATCGGTTTTCCGTCAAATAGGATTTCTCCGCTCCATTGACTATACAAACCGGAAATAAGTTTTGATATGGTTGATTTACCACATCCAGAACCACCAACAATTGCCACTGATTTGCCTGGTGTTAATGTTAAATTAAAATCTTTAATAAGTGGATCTGCAAGAGGTGAATATCCAAATACAATATTCTTCAATTCAATATTTCCAGATAACTTGTTTGCTGAGTTTTCATTATCAACATCTGAAAATGCATTGTCATCTGGATACTCAAGGACGTCATCTACTCTTTCCATCTGAGTTCTCATCTCTTGGAGTGTTTGTCCAGCGTTGATAAGAGTATTGGCTGGCATCATAAATGATCCCAAAAATCCTTGGAATGCCATAATCATACCAACTGTAAATTCACCCTTGATTGTAAGGAATACACCGATGACACTTACTAAACTATTGGCGACGCTTGAAACAAAACTTGGTATCATTCCAAGATATTGATTCATCTTTGCATATTTCATACTTTGAGTATTTACACTAGCTTGATAGCCAGCCCATTTTGCAAAATATCCGTTTTCGGCACCAGATGCTTTAATTGTTTCAATCATTTCAATTCCTGCAACAGTAGCCGCGCCAAGTTTTGCGCTATCTCTCATAGAAACGCGTGTTATGTTGATACGTTTCTTTGAAATGTAATTTGACACTACACCATTAATTAACAATGATAATAAGCCAACAACAGTCAAAACCAAACTATATCTAATCATCAACACCAAATAGAATACCATCATTGCTGTTTCTAGTAGCAATGGAGCAAATGTATTGATTAATGTATTAGCAATTGTTGAGTTTGAACCTTGACGATTTTGAATATCGCCAGCCATTCTTTGGGTAAAGAATGTCATAGGCAACTTTAATACTTTCCACATATATGTGGCATTACCTATAGCTGCCATTTTACCATTAATTCTCAAACTATATACAGCCTGTATACCAGACATGACAATTTGAATAATGCTAAATACACTTAGTAATACAATAAACCAAGTTAACCATTCTGGATTTTGGTTAGTCAACAATCTATCAAGAAATACTCTTGAAAATGCTGGATGAATAAGACCGATCAGTGCAGAAACAATTCCCGTAAGAACAGTAAATGCAACGGCTGTTCCGGTTCCTTTCAATCGCTTTGCTGCAAAGGAAAGCATGCTCTTTTGCTTACCAGATGGAACAAATTCTTCAGTCGGCTCAATCTGTAAACAAATACCAGTGAAGGATTCGTCAAAGGCTTCCATGGATAAACTATATGCACCTTTTGCAGGGTCATTCAAGTATGCTTTTCCACCTTTAAAACCATCTAATACCACAAAGTGATTAAAATTCCAGTGAATAATACAAGGGAATTGACCTTTTTCTATTAATACTTCAGGCTCATATCTATATCCTTGAGCATGAAAACCATAATGACGTGCGGCCTTTAATATGTTTTTTGCATTTGAGCCATCACGTGAAACACCACAGTCAGTTCTAACTTGTTCGAGTGGTATCCATTTACCATAATATGCCATAATCATTGCCAAGCTAGCCGCACCACACTCTAGTGCTTCTAGTTGCATTACTACAGGAACCTTGGCAACACCTTTATTTATTGGCTTTTTTATTGCTTTTTTATCTGCCATATATTGCCTCAGTTAATTATGAAAGAAATTGGATTAATTGATTCAACTACTAGTTGAGCGCTGTATGTTCCATCAGTAAGTGTTAATCCACTAACAAACATTGAACCAAGGCTTGAACCATCAAACACTTCAACATTATATTTTTTTCCATTGAATTCCACAGTCATTCCATCTTTGAACTCAACGTCATTGTTGCTAATTACAACAAGGCCATCTTTTGATATCAAATCAACATCTACTTTTGTTTCGACTCTTCCCAAGATACCCCAAATTACAGTACCGATGAGAAGGATTATAATAGCAGCTATGATGAGCCATACTCCTGGATTAGCAACCCTTACATAATCATTTAAGTCTTCAGGTGATTTAACCCTATCCAAACTCTTTTTTCTAAATATTTCTTCGCTCATATATATACCTCAACATTATTTAACACATACAAATATACATTTTAATTATACATTTAAACATGGTATTTAATCAATAGATTTTTTTGAAATATCGCGTTTTTGCTTACTTTTTTGCTTACAAAAAAGGTAGACCGAAGTCTACCCGTTTGTCTAAATAATAATCGTTTACTTTAGCTTAAGCTTTATGCATTCTTTGTAATTTTCGTCATCTGATTCCATATATTCAGTTTCAACAGAAATGCTCTCAATAAGTTTTAATGATATTTCATCCATTATTTCAAGTGCATT
>JAKSVJ010000199.1 GCA_024408015.1 Clostridia bacterium | reverse complement strand
TGAGAACAGGGAGAGCTACCATGCGGATTGCATTAGCAAATTCGATAAGTTCATCAAAATATTTGCTTTCAGTTTCTGACTGAGCCATAACTTCAGCAGTATTGTTAGTCCAAATATGATTTGCAAAGTGAAGTGAAAGATATTTGTTTGCTCTACCAGTGTATTTGGCAAATTGAGATGGTAGAAGAGTTGATGAGTTTGTTACAACAACAGTTTTTTCATCTAGAAGTGGAGCGAGTTTGGAATAGAATGCAATCTTTTCCTGTGTGATTTCTGCCATAGATTCAATGATGAGATCTGCATCTTCTACGGCTTTCTTTAAGTCAAGTTCGAGTTTAATTGATGTAGCAGCTTTTTCAACTTTTGCAAGGCATTCTTCTTTTGAGAAAGTTTCTTTGTCTGCAAGTCCACGTGCCCAGAAACCAGCTTCGCCATTTGCCATCTTTTCAATGTCTGCAATGTAATCAACTTTTAGCTGATCGAGCTTTGGTTGAGTTCTAGTGATTGATGATTCACTTCTAAGCCAAATGGTAACATCAAAACCACAATAAGCTGATTGGAATGCGATTTGTGAACCGAGGACACCGCCGCCGGCAACAACAATTTTTTTGTAATTCATAAAAAAACTCCTTTTTTTGTTGACTTCATTATATTGATTAATCGTCATTTGTAAATAGGAATTAAAATTCTAACATGAAGTAAAAAAGGATAGCGAAAACACTCAACTAAAAGTTTGGCAATCCGCTTTCCCATTTGCTATTTGATTTTCTGGACAAAAATTTAAAATTAATAATTATCCGTATCGAGTATTTTCTCTGCGTATGGCATAAAAACGTCGATTAGGGTAGGGTCAAACTGTTTTCCTTTGCCATTGATTAATTCGTCTTTTATTTTTTCAGCTGTCAATTTTTTTCTATATACTCTATTTGAGTTCATCGCATCAAAAGCATCGGCAATAGCAATTATCCTTGCCTCTAATGGAATTTCTTCACCTTTAAGTCCTGTAGGATATCCTGTTCCATCATAACGTTCGTGATGATACTTGGCGCCTAAATCAACATTTTCCAAAATTGTTAAGTCTTTTAGTATGTCACCACCAATAACTGTGTGCATTTTCATTGTTTCAAACTCTTCTTTAGTTAATGATCCTGTACAATTCAATATGGAATCAGGAATTCCGATTTTACCAATGTCGTGGAGAAGCGCGATTTGATGTAAGTCCTTGACCTTTGCTTTATCCCAGTTCAAGTTCTTTGCTATTGCTTCAGAATATTCAGCAACTCTTTGAGAGTGCTCTCTCGTGTTCTTGTCTTTTGCGTCTATAGTATTTATAATTGACATGATTGTTTGAAGAGAGATAGCTGATACTCTATTTCTTTCTTCAAGCACGCTTGCCTCAAGAATTTCGGTTGCTTTAAAATCCTTGAATGATACTAAAAAATGTCGTATTCCAACAATTGCTGCCATAGATATAAATACTATATTGTTAATAAATTCACTTGTTGATATAAAATATTTAAATCCATCGATTGCATCTAATCCAATCAATGCCATGAATGATACTGTTAATATTGAAACGAAGAATAACGGATCTAACACAACAACACTAGCAATTGTGATTATAACAGTGAGATAAACAAGAGGAGGATTACCAGTATTCATATCAAGGTATGAAATAATCAAAGACCAAATCAATATTGCACAAGCATAAACTCTAAGAATAACATTATAGAACTTTAGGCTAAAATTTCTTTTTTTGCCAACAAACATAAGAATTGATGTTATTAGTGAGAACACAAATAGTATTGAATAAGATGATAGATAGAGGTAGTGACTTATCGAACTGAAAGAGAATACTAATAATCCTCTTATGAAAAGAACTAATTCAAAAGATGCGATTAATCCAGTGAGTAACGCATAGATTAGATTGTACTTTTTAAATTGACTACCGACAAGAAGTTGTTTATCTTCTTTGCTTATTTTTCTCATATGTATACCTAATTTCATTAGTTTTATAGTGATACCAATTAAAACGATATCAATTTTCAAAAGATTTGTCAAGGCGATTTTGAGCGCGGTTGGAAAGAAAAAGCGTTTTTTCTTTCTCTATTTATTTTTTAGTTGTAAAAATCTTGCTTTTCGGTATAATCAAATTTGTGGATAATGATTCACAAAAAAGATAAGGATGGAATTTTATGACTCGTTTTACAAATTTATTTAGCCCTATTAAAATAGGACAAACAGAGGTGAAAAACCGCTTGTTTATGCCACCACTATCAACAAACTTAGGCAACAAAGGATATGTTACAGATGAATTGATAGCCCATTATAAGAGAAGGGCTGCTGGTGGAGTTGGCTTGTTTATTACGGAAGTAGTTACTGTAGAACCAACATATGTATATTTACCTGGCGATATGTCAATTTATGACGATTCATTTATTGAAGGTTGGAAAAAACTAGTAGATGGAGTTCATGAATATGGCGCTAAAATATTGCCTCAGCTATTCCATCCAGCATTTATGGCATATCCTTTGCCAACGACTCCACAACTTATTGCCCCAAGCTGGATTGGACCTAGTTATTTAAAACAAGCTCCACGTCCGGTGACAGTAGAAGAACTTCAAGTTATTATCGAACAATTTGGCGATGCAGCATATAGAGTAAAACAAGCAGGTGGTGATGGTGTAGAAGTACATGCAGCACATTCTCATGGCTTGCTTGGTGGTTTCTTATCTCCATATTACAATAAGAGAACTGACGAGTATGGTGGAGACATCGAATCAAGACTTCGCTTGACATTGGAAGTCAGTAGGAATGTAAGAAAAAAGTGTGGACA
>JAKSVJ010000198.1 GCA_024408015.1 Clostridia bacterium | reverse complement strand
TGAGAACAGGGAGAGCTACCATGCGGATTGCATTAGCAAATTCGATAAGTTCATCGAAATATTTGCTTTCTGTTTCTGCCTGAGCCATAACTTCAGCTGTGTTGTTTGTCCAAATGTGATTTGCAAAGTGTAGAGAAAGATATTTGTTAGCTCTTCCTGTATATTTTGCAAATGTAGATGGAAGAAGAGTAGATGAGTTAGTAACAACAACTGTTTTTTCATCTAGGAGAGGAGCAAGCTTAGAATAGAAAGCGATTTTCTCTTTTGTAAAAACAGACATAAATTCAATGATGAAGTCGGCGTCTTCAACAGCCTTTTTTAAATCAAGTTCAAGCTTAACTGTTGATGCAGCTTTTTCAACTTTTGCAAGGCATTCTTCTTTTGAGAATGTATCCTTGTCAGCAAGACCACGAGCCCAGAAACCAGCTTCGCCATTAGCCATTCTTTCAATGTCAGTGATGTAATCAGCTTTGAGTTGGTCAATCTTTGGCTGTGTTCTAGTGATGGATGATTCGCTTCTAAGCCAAATGGTTACATCAAAACCACAATAAGCGGCTTGGAAGGCAATTTGTGAGCCGAGGACGCCGCCACCGGCAACGACAACTTTTTTGTAATTCATAATAAAAAACTCCTTTATTGTTTTGTCACCACTATTATACATTATTCAATTAAAAAGTAAACAACAATTTTTAATGAAATTTATTAGTGTGATTCTTGTCCCAATTCTATGTGTGTATACGTTTTTAGAATATAACTATTTGGACGCAAGGATGAATGAAAATGAAAACTCAAATGTTTCACAAAAATGCATTAAAACATAAGGTATTCCCATTTAATGATCTATATGAAAGCTTGGTAGAACAAGCAAAAAGATATGGGGATAAAGTAAGATATACATATATAGAAAATAAGGAAGAGAAGACAGTAACTTTCAATGGTATGCTTGATAGAGTTAACTGGTTATCTTCAGCTATGAATAAATTTGGCCTTGAGGGCAAAAACATCTGCGTTACAGGTGAAACTCATCCGGATTATGTTGCAACTTATATGAGCACTGTTTTTTCAGGCGGCGTCATCATTCCTTTAGATAAAGATATATCAAATGAACAGTTTGCTAACTTTAATAAAATGTGCGATACTTCATGTATTGTATATATGTCTTCTCAGGAAGAGAAGATTGCTGAAGTCATAGATTCTATTCCTAGTCTGAAGATGGTAGTAAGACTTGGTGAGCCTAAGAATGATTTAGTTTCATCAAATCCAAAATTCATCACTTTTGATGATTTTATTAACGCAGGAAAAGAGAACTATGAAAGCGGTGTACATAATGCCGAAAATAGAGTTATTGACTTAGACCGTTGCTGTGCAATCATTTTCACTTCAGGAACAACTGGATCAAGTAAAGGTGTTATGCTAAGTGAAAGAAACCTCGTTAATGCAGCTAATGACTCTTGTCGTCAAATAGGTGTCGTTGATACTGATAGTTTGGTTTCTGTACTTCCTATCCATCACACATATGAGTTTACATGCTCCCATTTAGCTCTACCTAACACAGGTGCTACTACTTTTATTAATGATTCTATCAAGAATACATTGAGAAATTTTGCAAAAGTAAAACCAACTACTTTGTTCTTGGTTCCTTTGTATGTTGAAACAATGCATAAGAAGGTATGGTCAGAAATCACAAGGCAAGGAAAAGCTGATCTTATTCGTAAGATTATGCCTGTGGCGAGAAGACTCCCATATGCAGCAAGAAGAAGCTTGTTTAAAGATATTATTGATGCTTTTGGTGGAAATCTTTCAGTTATCGTATGTGGTGGTGCTCCTTTGCGTCAAGAGTTGATTGATGATTTTGACGCTTTTGGTATCAAAATACTTGAAGGTTATGGTATTACAGAGTGTGCTCCATTGATTTCTGCAAATATGATTTTGTGGAGAAAGAGACATTCTTGCGGTATGCGTGTTGAACACATGCAAGTAAAGATTGACAAAGCAGAAGACGAAAAAACGGGTGAAATACTTGCAAAAGGTCCTGCTGTTATGTTAGGATACTATAAGAACCAAGAAGCCACAGATGCAGTATTTACTGAGGATGGATGGTTTAGAACAGGTGATATTGGTTATATGGATGATGACGGATTCATATATATCACTGGTAGAAAGAAAAATATCATTTTGCTTTCAAATGGCAAAAATGTTTTCCCAGAAGAACTTGAGGAATATTTGGCTTCAAACGATAAGATTCTTGAATGTGTTGTTGTCGGTAGAACAAAAGAAAATGAAGATACTGTTATAACAGCATTAATCTATCCTGATTTTGCAAAATATGAGGGAAAGACTAAGGAAGAAATCCTTGAAGAGATGAATGCTTTTGTTACAACCATAAACAAGAAATTGCCAATTTATAAGCATATATCAGAAGTAGAAATAAGAGATACTGAATTTGAAAAGAATACTACTAAGAAGATTCTTAGATATAAAGTAAAATAATGTTGGGGGATTCAATTATGTTAGAGAAAGTCAAAAGTTTATTGTCAGAACAATTTAGCATTGATGCTAGCACAATAACAGAAGATTCAAAACTCGAGGCTGATTTGGGTATCAATTCACTCGAACTTGCTGTACTTGCTTTCAAACTAGAGGATGATTACGGAATTGAAATCGATGACGATGATATTCCAGCGCTTATCACAGTCGGCGATGTAGTTAAATTTATAGAATCAAAGCAATAAAGCGAAAAAACAATACGAAGTCTTAGTCGAGTAGATGTGGTTATTATGTACCAAATCTACTCGATTTTTAATGTATTTTTTGAAAAAACGTAAATTCTTAAAGTAAGTTCCACTGTTGGAACAAGTGGAAATTAGAATGATA
>JAKSVJ010000197.1 GCA_024408015.1 Clostridia bacterium | reverse complement strand
GGAGCTACTACTGTCTGGGAGAGATGGAATTCATATACTATAGAAAAGGGATTCGGAGATGTAGGAATGAATTCATTCAATCACTATGCGTATGGCGCTGTGTATGAGTGGATGATGGGTTATATGGTTGGTATTAGACCTGATACTACTAAGCCAGGTTTTGAACACTTTGTTTTGGATGTAAGACCAGATTTTAGAACTAAAAATGAACTACCATGTGGGCAGAAAAACATTACTAGTGCAAGTGGCTATTATGACTGCGCATTTGGTAGAATTTCATCCTCATGGAACACTGAAAAAGGCTTTGCTTGGAACATAGATATTCCAGAAGGTGCGAGCGCTACGGTATCATATCCTTGCACTAGCGACAGGAATTTTATTTGCGTAAATGGTGAAGCTATAAGCCTTGAAAATCTTGGTGCCACAAAGAAAAATGGCAAAATTGTGTTTGAATTAAAGTCAGGTAAGTATAATTTACGATAATGAGCAATGCTAGTTTTTTAAAAAGAATGGTGGGTAAGCAGGAGACCAATATGACAACGGGTCCAATCCCGCAACATCTATTGTCTTTTGCAATACCTCTATTAATTGGATATTTATTCCAACAACTATATAACACTGTAGATACGTGGGTTGTTGGTAACTATGTTAGTAATGAAGCATTTTCAGCTGTCGGAACTACCGGTCCTATCATAAATGTATTGATAGGTTTCTTCTTGGGCTTGGCAAGTGGTGCCGGGGTAGTAATATCTCAATACTATGGTGCAAGGGATGAAGAGAGTGTTCAAAAGGCAGTTCATACTGCTGCAATGCTAACTATCATAATGGGAATTGCTTTTACGATAATTGGTACTCTTGGAGTTCCTTTGATGTTAAAGCTTATAAAAATGCCTGAGAGTGTTGTTCCGGAAGCTACTATCTATTTAAGTATATATTTTGAGGGCGTTATTGGCCTTATGATATATAATATGGGAGCGGGAATTATGAGAGCCATTGGCGATTCAGTTCGTCCTTTCTTGTTTCTTGTTGCATCAGCTCTTACTAATACAGTGCTAGATTTAGTATTCGTACTTGGTTTCAATATGAAGGTGGCAGGTGTTGCGTTAGCTACTGTTATAGCCCAAGCTGTTTCAGCAATCCTTGTATTGATTGTATTGTTTAGAAGTAAAACTTGTGTTAAGTTACAGGTAAGAAAAATCAAACTTCATAGAGATGCTTTAAGAAAGATTATAAAAGTTGGATTTCCTGCAGCAATTCAAACTGCAATAACTGCTTTTTCTAACGTCTTTGTTCAGTCATATATTAACTTTTTTGAAACTGATGTAATGTCTGGATGGACTGCTTACAATAAAATTGATACTTTGTTATTACTACCTGCACAATCTATGAATCTTGCTTCAACTACATTTGTTGGACAAAATTTGGGTGTAGGACAAGTAGATAGAGCTAAAAAAGGTGTTAATATATCAATTATTATCACTATATCAACAATGATAGTTCTTATGATACCATGTCTTATTTTTGCTCCACAAATTGTTAGCTTCTTTAATCAAAAGCCAGAAGTTATTGAGAGTGGTTCATTGTTCTTAAGATTAATGTCGCCATTTTATGTATTCTGTTGTTTTAACCAAATACATGCAGGTGCACTTAGAGGTGCAGGTGATAGTAAGGCTCCGATGTTTATTATGTTAGGCTCATTTGTTGTATTTAGACAGATATATCTTTTCGTTACTTCTCATTTTATTGCAAACGAGGTTATTCCTATAGTTATGGGTTATCCTGCTGGTTGGATGATGTGTAGTTTGATAATGTTTATTTATTATAAAAAGGTCGGTCTAAAGGGAAGAGTTTTAACTTAAAAATTAAGAAGATACAAAAAATCGCTATGAAATTCAAAATTCATAGCGTTTTTTTTATTGAAAACGGGTCTGCAAATTGTCGACCCATTTAATATTTAATTTTAGTTTGTTAAATCTTTACAAGTTCATAATTTCTGCTACCAACACCGATTTTCTCTGCGTGCTCAAGTGTTTCTTTCCAACGAACGTTTGGATTTGAATCCGAGAAATGATCATTTCTAATTATCCAATTTGCACGAGCAAGGTTATCACCAAGCTGAGAATTACGAATAGGTTTTGCTGATTGACAAGCATCAACACATGCTTGATCTAAGGCAACTGGATCAAATGAAGCAAACATACCAATATTAGGAAGAATTGGTGCATCATTTTCTGAATGACAGTCGCAGTTTGGAGATACATCAATTATTAGGCTAATATGGAAGTTTGGTCTTCCGTCAATTACAGCCTTTGTATATTCTGCGATTTTGCAACCAAGAACTTCATTTGTGTTGTCATTTGGATTTGAAATAGCATCAAAAGAGCAAGCACCAATGCAACGACCGCAACCTTTACATTCATCATAGTTAATAACAGCTTTTCCTGTTTCATAATTAATTGCATTGGACCCACATTCTTTTGCACAACGCTTACAATTCTTACATAGTTCTGCTTCTACAATTGGTTGTCCGTGATTATGCTGATGCATTTTACCAGCACGGCTTCCACATCCCATACCAATATTCTTTAAAGCTCCACCAAAACCAGTGCATTCATGACCTTTGAAGTGATTAAGTGAAATGAAGACATCAGCATCCATGATTTCGCGTCCGATGTATGCTTCTTTACAATAAACGCCACCTTCAACCGGAACCACAACATCGTCAGTGCCACGAAGACCATCACCGATAATGACATGGCAACCTGTGGTTGTTTCGTTAAAACCATTTTCTTGAGCGCAAGACAAATGTTCAAGCGCATTCTTTCTTGAACCAGGGTAGAGTGTATTACAGTCTGTTAAGAAAGGCATACCACCCGCTTCTTT
>JAKSVJ010000196.1 GCA_024408015.1 Clostridia bacterium | reverse complement strand
ATCACACCAAATTTGTTTGCGATCTCTCGAGTACGCAAAATGTTATCTGAAACAGATGCGGCTTGCAATATGATAATGCTTAAAGGTATGCCCCCATTTTATGGTGTTAAAGATGTTTCATTGATACTTGATAAGGCTGATAAAGGCGCTGTACTTGGATGTGGAGATATACTTGATGTATTAAACGTACTAAGAGCAGCAAGAGCTTTAAAAGAATATGCTAATACTGGCGCAACTGATCCTAATGCGCTTACAGAATATTTTGAAAGATTAACATCTTTTCCAAAACTTGAAGATTCAATAAATAAGTGCATAGCTAATGAAGACGGTTTAAATGACACCGCATCAGATAAACTGTATGATATAAGACGAAAAATTCGTCAAACAAACACTCATATAAGAGAGAGTTTGCAAAAGTACATTTCAGGTACAACATATTCAAAATATCTTCAAGATCAAATCGTCACAATGAGAGATGGAAGATATGTTGTTCCAGTTAAGTCGGAGTTCAAGAACGAAGTCAAGGGACTTGTTCATGATACATCGTCAACTGGTGCAACTTTGTTCATTGAACCACTGAGTGTTGTTGAAGGTAATAATGAATTAAAAATCCTTGAAAAACAAGATGCGGAAGAATGTGAAAGAATTCTAAGTGAATTGTCCGCCAAGATTTCAAAAGAAGCTGGAAACATTTTACTTAACTATCGAAATATTACTTTACTAGCTTTTGAATTTGGTAAGAGTAGGCTTTCCGATAAATATGAGGGTATTTCACCAGAAATATCTGCCGGTAGAGAATTGAGACTTGTAAAAGCCAGACATCCTCTATTAAACAAAGAAACAGTAGTTCCTATTTCAGTCGAACTTGGACAAAAGTTTGATACATTAATCATTACAGGACCTAACACTGGCGGTAAAACCGTTACATTAAAAACACTTGGATTGTTTTCTCTAATGGCTCAATCTGGATTGCATATACCGGTTTCGTCCGGAAGTGTAATGTGTGTGTTTGAGGAAATCCTCGCAGATATTGGTGATGAGCAAAGTATAGAACAATCATTGTCTACATTCTCAGCACATATGGTTAATATTGTAGACATATTAAAGAGCGCAACGAGAAATTCATTGATTTTGTTTGATGAACTTGGAGCTGGAACAGATCCGGTTGAAGGCGCTGCTTTAGCGGTATCAATTCTCGAGTCCGCTAGAGAAAAAGGTTCATTAATTGCAGCTACAACACACTATGCTGAACTAAAGAGTTTCGCAATTGAAACCGAAGGCGTAATGAATGCTTCATGCGAGTTTGATGTGGAGACACTTAGACCAACATACAAGCTCATTATTGGTGCACCGGGAAAATCAAATGCGTTTGCAATTTCAAGAAAACTTGGACTTGATGATAGTGTAATTGATAGAGCAAACTCATATGTATCTGGTGAAAATAGAAGATTCGAAAATGTTATCGAGCAACTCGAAAAAGAGCGAGTTGAAATGGAAAAGAGCAAAGAAGAAGCAGAAAAACTTCTCGCTTATGCAAAAGAGAAAAAAGAATACACAGATAAACTTGTAGAGAAGAAAGAACTCGAAGCAGAAAAAGAACTTGAAAAAGCAAGAGCAACTGCATTGAGTATGGTTAACGGAGCCAAAGCTTCAAGCGAATTCATTTTTGCGGAGCTTGAAAAAGTCAAGAAAGAAAAAGAGAGCAAGAATCTTGCTCAAAGTCTTGATGAGGCACGTAGATCAATTAAATCAAATCTAAAACAATATGATGATGTGTTACATCCATCAATAAGCCGTAATGCGGAAGGTTATGTATTACCTCGTGCATTAGTAAAAGGCGACAATGTAATTGTAATATCACTTAACCAAAAAGGTGTCATAAGTGATGTTCACAACAAGAAGGTAACTGTTATGGTTGGAAACATGAAAATGACAGTTAATCCTGATGCGTTGATGTTGATTGATGGTGAAGAAGTATCGTATCATGAAAAGCCGAAGAAAAGAGTCCCTCAATCTGGAGGCGACAGAGAGATACGTGCGTTTGGTGGAGAAATAGATTTGCGAGGCGAATATGGAGATGATGCATGCTTCATGCTCGATAAGTTTATTGATGAAGCCAAAATGCATGGAGTTAACGAAGTTCGTATTATCCATGGCAAGGGCACAGGCGCTTTAAGAAAAGCAATTACTTCTTTCCTTAAGGCTGATAAACGCATAAAAAGTTCTCGAATTGGTGACATTGGAGAAGGTGACACCGGCGTAACTATAGCAACATTAAAATAATAATAAGGGGTTTTAACTATGAGCAAGTTAAAAATGTTAGCCATCGACCTTGGCGCATCTAGCGGTAGAGGTATTGTTGGTACATTTGATGGAAGCAAAATTACATTGGAAGAAAATCATCGTTTCTTAAACGAACCTGTAATGGTTGCTGGACAATTCACATGGGATATTTTAAGAATTTACCATGAAATCAAAAATGCAATTCGCAAATGTGCACTATCAGATGATAAAGATATTAAATCTATCGGTATTGACACTTGGGGTGTTGACTTTGGTTTCCTTGATAAAAATGGTAGACTTATTGGAAATCCAGTACATTATAGAGATGAAAGAAACAATGGTATGCCTGCTTATGCAGCAACACTTGTTGATCCTGATTATGTTTATGAAAAAACAGGCATTCAGGTAGTTGAACTCAACTCTCTATATCAGCTTCTTTCAGTAAAGAAAGATAGCCCGGAATTATTAAATGTTGCTAATGACATGTTGTTTGTTCCAGACCTTTTGAACTACTTCTTAACAGGTGTAAAACGAACAGAATATACCATTGCATCAACAAGCCAGCTTCTTGATGCAAAAGCAAGAGATTGGTCATGGGATTTAATTGATAAATTTGGATTCC
>JAKSVJ010000195.1 GCA_024408015.1 Clostridia bacterium | reverse complement strand
AGGTCTCTTAAATCTACCATTTACATATTCCATTGTCTTTTCATCTACCGGGAATATTCCATTCTTACCACCGGCTTCGATAGCCATGTTTGCGATTGTAAAGCGATCATCCATTGATAGTTCTTTAACGCCTTCTCCAGCAAACTCAATAGATTTGTACAAAGCACCATCAACTCCGATAAGACCAATAAGATGAAGGATTACATCTTTACCAGATACATATTTATTCATCTTTCCTGTAAGTGTTACCTTAATTGCATCTGGTACTTTAAACCAGTTTTCGCCCGCAGCCATACCTGCTGCCATATCAGTTGAACCAACACCTGTTGAAAATGCACCTAATGCACCATACGTACAAGTGTGTGAGTCCGCACCGATTATACAATCACCAGGCCCTACTATTCCTTTTTCAGGAAGAAGAGCATGCTCAATACCAACATTACCAACATCGTAAAAATGTGTAATATTGTGTTTTCTAGCAAAGTCTCTTGCTCTCTTACACAACTGTGCTGATTTAATATCTTTACAAGGTGTGTAGTGATCCAAAACGATTGCAATTTTATCTTTATCAAATACTTTATCAAAACCGTTCTTTTCAAAAACATCAATAGCAACTGGCGTTGTTACGTCATTTCCAAGAACAATATCAAGTTTTGCTTCAATCAAATCCCCAGCTTTAACAGAATCGAGTCCTGCATGAGCTGCGAGGATTTTTTGAGTCATCGTCATTCCCATGATAATTAATCCTTCTTTCCTGCAGCAAGCATCTTATTTGCAGCCTTAAGATATGCAATAATACTTGCCTCAATGATATCTGTAGAAAGACCTCTACCTTTGTATGAGTTCTCTCCTGAAGTTAGCTTAATAGTTACATCGCCAAGTGTATCTTTACCTTCTGATACTGAGTTAACAGAGAAAATATCAAAAGTATGTTCAGGTGGCATTATGATGTTATCAATAGCTTTGAAAGCAGAGTCAATAGGACCATTACCAAGAGCAACGCTTTCATAATCTTTTCCATCTTTCTTTAGATGGATTGTACATGTACTTGTTGTAAAGTTACTTGTATGTACTGCAAACCAATCAAGTTCATATCCCGTAAGTTGTTCAATGCTTGAGTTGTGCATAACGATAGCTTCAATATCTGAATCTTCCACTGTCTTTTTCTTATCACAAAGAACCTTAAACTCATCAAATGCTTTTACGAGTTCTTCTGGTGTGAGCTTATATCCCATATCAATAAGATGACTCTCATATGCATGTTTTCCCGAGTGTTTTCCAAGTACTATATTGTTTACATGAATACCTACTGATTCTGGAGTAAGTATTTCATATGTCTTCTTATTTGCCAATACACCGTGCTGGTGAATACCTTATTCATGCGCAAATGCATTTTGACCTACAATATGTTTGTTAAGTGGTGCTTTTTGACCAATAACATTATACACAGTGCTTGATGCACGATATATCTGAGTTGTATCAATGTTTGTTGTAATTCCCTCAAAAATGTCAGGACGAGTGTGCATAGCCATAACAACTTCTTCAAGTGAAGTATTACCAGCTCTTTCACCAAGTCCGTTAACTGTACACTCAATCTGGCAAGCACCGCCAAGAACACCTGCCAATGAGTTTGCAGTTGCCATTCCAAGGTCATTGTGACAATGCAATGAGAAAATTGCTTTATCTGAGTTAGGAACAGTTTTAATCAAATACTCAATCAAATCACGCATTTCATTTGGTGTTGTATAGCCTACTGTATCAGGAATATTAATAGTATTAGCACCATTTTTAATAGCAACTTCAACTACTTTTGCCAAGAACTCCCTGTCTGATCTTGTAGCATCTTCTGCGGAAAATTCAATGTTTGAGCAATACTTCTTAGCATAAGCTGTCATTGCTGCTGCTCTTTCGAGAACTTGCTCTGGTGACATCTTTAGCTTGTACTCCATATGAAGTGGTGAAGTTGCAATAAACAAGTGAATTCTTGGGTCAGCTGCAACTTTAACAGCATCCCATGCACAATCGATATCCTTTTCCAAAGCTCTAGCAAGGGATGCGATTGTACAACCTCTTATAGTTTTTGCTATAGTGTTAACTGATTCAAAATCGCCAGGAGAAGAAATTGCAAATCCAGCTTCGATTATATCAACTTTCATTGCTTCAAGACACTTTGCTATCTCGATTTTCTCCTTTAAGTTCATACTACAACCAGGTGATTGTTCTCCATCACGTAAAGTTGTATCAAAAATTCTAATTTGACTCATATTTATGATTGTCCTTTATATTTACATTAATACTGCGCCTTTGTCTGCTGAAGTAACAAGTTTTGCATAACGAGCAGCATAACCTGTTTTGATTTTTGGTTCTGGACATACCCAGTTCTTCTTTCTTTCGGCCAATATTTCATCCGATACTTCAAGCTGGATACTACAGTTTTTAATATCAATTGAAATCATATCGCCTTCTTCAACAAGACCAATTGGACCTCCGGCAGCAGCTTCTGGACTAACATGACCAATAGATGCACCTCTTGTTGCACCAGAGAATCTACCGTCAGTTATAAGAGCAACGCTTTCGCCAAGACCCATACCGCAAATTGCAGATGTTGGGTTAAGCATTTCTCTCATACCAGGGCCACCTTTAGGACCTTCATATCTGATAACAACAACATCACCAGATTTGATTTCCTTTCCATAAATGGCTTTGATTGCTTCTTCTTCTGAATTAAATACTCTTGCAGGTCCTCTGTGAACCATCATTTCAGGAGCAACAGCTGACTGTTTAACTACACAGCCATCAGGAGCAAGATTGCCTTTCAAAACAGCTATACCGCCACTTTGTGAATATGGATTCTCGAGTGGTCTAATAATATTTGTGTCAAGGTTTTTAACGCCCTCAAGATTTTCTGCCATAGTCTTAC
>JAKSVJ010000194.1 GCA_024408015.1 Clostridia bacterium | reverse complement strand
CTTGTTAATCTAGTTGAAGGTCCACCCTTTAATGGTTTAGCTGTTAAAGTAAACTCAGCATTCTTAGGATTTGCTTTATTTGTTGAATCAACATTTTTCGTAAATGCTGCAGTAGCTAAGAATCTATATTGACCCTCCGCTTCAATTACTTGATTTGTTTCAAAAATCTTTGTTGAAGTAGCTGTTTCAGCATCATAATAAACAATATTCCATTCAAATTTTCCATTAGTTAATTGGTCTTCAAATACACCCATATCAAGTTTATAAGCAATTACGTTGTTCTTATAATCTGAGTTAGTTGGGTCTTTAACTAATTGGAAATCAAATCCACCCCAATATTTATTATAGTTTTCCCATTCATTGATGTCGCAAATTAAATAATAACCTGTTTCATAAGTAAGATTATTTTCTTTACAAATATTTTCAACATCGTGTGTTGTTTGAACTTTAAATAAATTTTGGAAGAAGTGCCATAATCTAACGAAAGGACTGCTGTCTTTAGTAGCCCAAACCATTGGCTCGTAACCACTTTTAACATTACCATTTCTATCTACTTCTGCTTTCTTATAAACAATTTCGAATCCATTTTGGTCACAATATGTCTTGAATTTTGCAATGTATTCACGAGCAAGTTTGACTTCATCAGATTCATTTGCACTTGCATAAGCTGGATCTGGATTCAAAGGAATTGTTGCAGCAAGTGATAATTCACCTGGCAATACAGTCTTTGAATAGTTGTCCTTTAAAAATGATCCATATTCTTGCAATTCAATATAATCGTATTTTTCTAATAGTGTAGCCTTATAGTAATCCCTATCATTACCTGCTAATTTTGTAATTTGAGAATCTCCAGAAATAACCGCATTTCTATCTTTTAAGTTATATAGAAGGACCATCATAATAATCATGACACATATAACTGAGAAGATTGAGTATAAGATTCTCTTCAATAAATATTTCCCCATTAAAAAATACCTCCTTTCATAGTATTATTGTTTAATAATATACCCTTATCTATTATTTTTCTATAAAAATAAAGGCATTCATTAAAAAAATTAAAATTTTGAGCTCTATTTTAATAAAAATAGGCAGTAACCACTTCATGATAGTTACCACCTATTTATTTTTCGTTATAAATTAATCAAACTTTAGACTAATATAAACCACAAACTTTTGTCATATAGCCATCGCCATCTGGTAAGAATGTGTTGAGGTATGTGATTGGATCACCATAGTCTGGGCCCCAACCTGAACCGAAGAATACATCGTAGTTAGCTTCAGCACCTGTTTCTGCATAGTAACCTGAATAGTAGTATGCATAGATATCAGCTGATGCACGTACGTTGACTTTGACTAAGCCACCTGTTGCTTCTTCAACATATTTCTTATAGATTTCAGCTTGGTTGACCATAACTGTTGATGCGCTGTAGTTAACGATATCGATTTCGATTGGATTCTTCTTATTAACAACAGATTGTCCACCTAAATCTTTAACTGCCATTTGCATATATTTCTTTGCAAGATCTGGTTTATACCATCCATCAACACCATCAGCAAGTTGAATTCCATCATTGTTGAGTTGATCGAAGTAGTATTGGACAGCTTCACCATATGTTGAACCTTTTTCGAACTTATGACCATCAACTGTAACATCTTTGCTGAATCTTAAGAAGTCTGGTTGAGTATACATATTTCTGATTGAAGCATTTGCTAATTCTTCACCCTTTGAAGCAGCTTGGTAAGCATGTTTATTGAATGAATAGTTGAGAGCTTTTCTGAAATTCTTTGAATACATAGCTCTTTGAGTTAATGTCTTTGCAGCTTCTGATTTTGTAGATTCAGTACCTTTCTTTGGATAAGCTTCACAATCATAAGCGACTCTATGTAAGTTGTTACCTGAGAAGTATGTTGTTGCACCTGTTGATGTAACATAAGCATATTTTTCGAAGTTTCCATCTTCTTGAGCTAATGGTAATGTTTGTGAACTTAATGAGATACCAGCATATTTACCTGATTTAACATCAGCATAGTATGTTTGTGGATCTGAACCATCGTTATAGATGTATGTGAGTTTATCAACATTCATCTTATCTTTATCATAGTAGCCTGGGTTTTGGACATATGTAATCTTCTTTTGGTCTGTCATTTCTGTACAGATGAATGCACCATTGTATAAGATTGAGTCAATAACGCCAGCTTTACCATATTTATATGTATCTTTTTCTTTTGCTGTCTTGAATTGTGTTAAACCGAATGCGCCACCTTTTGTGATGAAGAATTGTCTGTTTAATGGTGTGAAGATGTTATATGTAATCATTGTATCGAAATAAGGAACTTCTTTTTCGAGTTTAACAACGAAAGTTCTATCATCTGGTGCTTCAACGCCAACATCTTCAAATGTTCCTGAACCTGCTAAATATTCTGAAACGCCTTTGACAATACCTTGGAGTAATTCAGCTAAACCTGATTTAGCGTCTAACATATGTTGGAAACCAGCAACGAAGTCATCTGCTTTAACTGCAGCATATTCTGTCTTATCTGCTTGGTACCATTTTGCATCATCTCTTAAATGGAATGTATATGTTTTGCCATCTTCTGAAACATCATAGCTTGAAGCGATAGCTGGTTGAAGTTTATTTGTTTCATCATATTTCAATAATGTATCAAGACCTTGAACGATGAATTCTGTATCAGCTTGTCTTGAAGTACCTTGAATATCCAATGTTTGAGGAATTGAGTTGAATGTTGTGTTATATTCTCTTGTGAGAGTATATTCTTTTTCTTTTAAGAATGCTTTTGCATCATATTTTGTGCCATTTTTAACAGCTGTATCCCATAATGCTTTTAAAGCTTCTCTATCTGATTTCTTGATGAATGATGTTGTAACAACAGCAGTTTCAAGTCTATCTGAGTCAAAGCCCCATGAAACAG
>JAKSVJ010000193.1 GCA_024408015.1 Clostridia bacterium | reverse complement strand
CAAAGTCTTGGAACTCAAGTTTTCCATTATCTCCAATTGAACGATATACGTAGTCTGTACTTAAGTTTGCCTTATTCGTACTTAAAACATTATCTGGTGAGTTGTAGAAGTCCAATGCTGCACAAGCAGCCATCAATTCAATATAATGAGAGTCGTTTTCTTGTTGTTCACCTCCAGTAATCGTTGTTGAAACTTCTTTGTGCTGCATAGGATTCCATAATAAGCCATCAGTACCAAGCATGTAAAATCTTTGATATGTAGATTTTACTGTGGTATCATCATCGTAGAACATCATCGCAACCTGAGAGTTGAGAGCGAATCTTTCGCTTGTGGCTATTACTTTTTGATTCTGGAGTTCCGACTCAGATGGAGATTTGAAATTGAAATATCCAGTCAAAAGTGTAGAACCAAAATATGCACTGCGTAAAATATTTACAGCGCCACCATTAATGATTTCTGCAGCTTTTGTAAGTGCCTGAGGTATAATTGGAATAGACGATGCTCCCGTACCACCAAATACAGAACCAAGTATGAACACCCTTGGATTGCCACAAGAACTTCTGAAGGTCATTAGGACGAGCCTCTTTTGCAGCCTCAATAATAGAGTGATACATCATCATAGAACCCAAATGTGTTTGTGCTCTGTATCCATGACGAAGATTAAAGTCTTCAACATCACTGCTGAACACCAAATCGGCTAAATCAGTTTCTTCTCTATGCTGATGATGAGTACTTCCATAGCCGAAAACAGTCTTGAAAGTACTTTGTGTCTGGTAATTAGGACTAAATTCGTAGTACTTTATATTAGCTGTAAAGAAAGAATTCTTCAATGCAACACGTTGGGCTTCATCATTACCTTTAGTGGACTGATAAGCATCTTTTAACGCTTTTAAGCGATTGAAGTTTCCATTGTTAGAATCTGTGTCCAAAGCCAACAAATGAATGTCTGTTTCATCAAACATTCCCATAGCGCAAAGATGTATCAGCGACTCGATGCAACGCATACCTGTGCCGCCAATTCCTAAAACGAAAAATTGCTTTGCCATACTTACTACTTTCCTTTGATTTTGAATATGATTGAAGCAAACTTGGAGTTACGGAAAACACACATGAGAATGCCACTAATTAGCAGATAACCTACAGATGTGATGCCTAAGCATTTTAAATTGCAAGATTTGAACATTTGTAAGAAACCTTGATTTTTTATTGTATCAGCAACAACTTGGTCGTTATATAACCAAAAACCAAGTACTGCGACAATTCCCACAATAACAAAAATAATTCTGCGGGTCACATAGGACTTATCTTTACCACCCTGCCATGGAACAAGAGAAGAACCTAAAATTGCGATTAATACTGCAACTAATACGACTATTACGGCATAGACGTAAGTATCACTAACCAATTGGTTAAGTTGTGTAAGATTGATTACTTGATTATGCATATGTGAGCTTTGTTAAATGATTAGTATTCAAAAGATTTAATATAAATAGAATAAATTGGAGCTTTTGTAACCATGGTTTGTATGTCTGGGGCGGTCATACACTGTTTAATGCTTGCTGCAACAGATTCATTTATCTGACCTGGCCGATCAATACTCTCAAACTTAAACTTATCCTCGTATTGTGAGAATATAGGCTTTACATTATCTACACAGATGTCAACTTTTAAATAGTTAAAAGGAGATCCATTTAATAAGTCCTTAGGAGCATATGACATTGGGTCAAAGTATAGGGCGACATCGCCATGTTTTTTGAACTCCACAGTGTCTATCATTATAAAGTTTCCTATATCATAACTGCCAATTGTTGATTTTTCAAAAGTTGGTTTAACTTTCGCCTCCCTCTCATTATAATAGTCAAAGTAAGGAGTATTAATGTTATATACCTTGGTGGAAACACTTTCTATGCGGAATGCACCCAAACTATTCCTGTCAACTTTGATTCCCTTTGTTATATAATCTCCATTTGGTAATGGCGCTCCCGTTTGGGGATCAACTGCATAAACTATCATAGGTTCAATGGCATCCTTCCAGGTTATCTGCCAGTCCTGTATCTCATAAGAACCAAAACCTTTTGTCAATGACGTCAATGATGGATTAAGGGTTGAATGAGACATGTTTTCATTCCCATACAGTGATGGGTGGTCTGCAGATAAATGAAAAACTTCACATTCTGGGAAGTCTTCAAGTTTTGATGACTGGACAATTCTATTGTAAATATTACCTGGAAGTCTATTATCGGTAAACAAGATGTAAAAACGTTTTTTGTTATATGTATTTCCATTATGTACTTCCTTGTATGGTTCGCTTATCATATAAACGTCATGACCTCTCAATAACCATTTCTTTAAGGCTGGTGCAAGATACGGATTGACAATACCACCTTTTGCGGCATTTGGCTGATAATACTCTCCGTCAGTAAGCAATACAGATTCTGATTTTGACTCAGCCATCTTTTCTGCTACGGTTTTCAAATCTGCATAATTTGTTTCTGTTATAATACGCAACAATGTGTATGTTGAATCCGCATCATGTTCAACAATGTTTTTACCTTCAATAGAAAAGTAAGTCTTTGTTGCATCCACAAAAGACGGAGTTAATGCATTGAAGAAATCGGAATCTTTTGCTAATACCATGCACTTAGAATAATCAACATACAATGTGAGATTATCCTTTTCTAATGGATCAACATTAGCCCCAAAATACTGTTCATGAAAATTAGAAAGATATTTTGTGTCCACAGCTGTATCGTCTCCTCCACAACCAGAAACAAGTACAGTTGCTGACAATAGCAAAACTGCCAGAAAAGAAGCTGCTAGTAAACTTTTATTTTTCATATCTGCTGTTTTTATATTCCTTTATTATTTGTTTTCTTACATTAGTGTAAACTTATCTATCACCAATTTATCACAGGACATAAAAACAAGACGTGGAACTTTCATTGTTGCTCGTTCCACGTCAGGAGGCCTTCGC
>JAKSVJ010000192.1 GCA_024408015.1 Clostridia bacterium | reverse complement strand
TGGAGGATGTGTCCAAACGGATTGGTTAAAAATTCCGTTTTTTCACATCCCCTTTGCTTTTTTTATTAATAATTAGAAAAGTCTGAAAATCTTGTGTGCAAAAATCATTGAGATAAGGTCGCAAATCCAAATGATATTAAATCCTAAGAATAGACGGATAATAACAGCAAGAATCTTTCCTTCCTGAAGTCTTGTAACAACACCACAAAGCCATGATGTTACAGGAATGATAGCAAGAATAACGCTAATTAACCAAGCCAATCCGAAATAATCTTTTTTTGATGAAGACATTTTTTGTTCCCCCTTTTTTAATACTTTGATGCATTTGCATCTTTTTTATTATTAATTTATTAATCAAAATCACTTATACTCAAAACCACTTGGAGTTGATAGTGGTATATCGAGCATTTCAGGATGAGCAAATATGTATTTAACTAGTTTTAAGCTCTTCATAAAGTAGAACCCATCAGCAATTCTTTCATCAAGAGTTGCGCCAATATCTACAACGTCACGAATTTCTTTGTGACCATCTTCCATAATAATCTCTTCTTTGTGAAGAACACCAATAGTAATCATCATACTATTAGTACCATAATTATTCAAATGGTGATATACAGATGGGCACTTAATCGATCCCAAATTACTCAAGAAAATTGTAGAATAGTTAGGATCATTTGATGCGATTGCATCGAGATTTTTACCGTATTTGTCTAATGTTCTTATAAACCACGCAACAAATTTAATCAAAAATCTAGGAAGTTTTGCAATAGAATTAACTATATCATCGATACCATCTGAATTCTTGTTGTTCTTTCTAGTTTCTTTAACGTCACCAATGATTTTTTTACTGATATCTTCCAATGTATCATTCTCTTTTGGAATCAAAAACATTAATGATTCCTCAGAATGATCTTCGAACTTTCTCTTGCAAACAAAAGCAGAACTAATCTTATATCTTTCATAGATTCTGCCATTCATTACAAATCTATTCATCAATGGACGTTCTCTTACCATTCTGTTTAGAGCTGTTACGGCGCAATGGAAGAGTGTTGTCTTATACTCTGGGTGCTCCTCGTTCTTTTTTGCTATGAATTTTAACAATTCAGTTACATCGATAGTTTCGTTTAAATATACTTCACAATCTGTTCTATTTGGCAAAATACTTGCCATGATAGTATTTAGACCCGGAGCCTCTTTAACCCATCTACCATCTTTTCTATCGCCCCATTTGCGTTTTATCTTTTCAGCCATTGTTAGCCTCCTCAGCCTCTGCTTCTTCTTCAAGTTTTCTATAAGCAACTTTTCCTACAAGTGTCTTTGGCAATTCTTTTCTAAATATGATCTCTTTTGGTAATGCATACTGTGCTACTGATACCTTAAGAGTATCAAGGATCTTTTGCTTACAAGCATCATCGCCTACAACGCCATCTCTCAAAACAATATATGCTCTTATCTTGTGCATTCTTCTTGGATCTTTTACTCCAATGCAACAGCTATATGCAACTTCAGGACAAGAATCAATTTCATTTTCAAGTTGACCTGGATAAACATTATAACCGTTTGTTATGATAACACGTTTAATTCTCTGCTTAAAGTATACATAACCATCATCATCCATAGAACCCAAGTCGCCAGTATAGAGCCATACTCTACCATCGCTTAATGTTCTTAAAGTCAATGCTGTTTCTTCTGGATTTTTCAAATAGCCAAGCATCAAAGTTGGACCAGTTAGAATAATTTCTCCCTCTTCACCATTAGGCAAAACTTCATCAGTTCCTGGACGTACTATTGCATATACTGTATCTGGGAATGGTACGCCAATGCTCTTTTCTCTATAAGTGTCTTTAGGAGTCAAGCAACTTGCAGTAACACATTCTGTAAGACCATATCCTTCTCTAACCTGAATAGATGCATTATGTTCTTTTAGGAATGTATCAACTTTCTTTTTGAGTTCAACTGAAAGTGAGTCACCACCACAGAACATACCGAGCAAGAATGATAAGTCCTTACCATCAAGTTCCGGTCTATGAAGTAATGCTTCAAAAATAGTTGGAACTCCGGCAATACAGTTAGGTTTCTTTGTTATAAGCATCTTTGCATATGACTTTCCATTGAAGTTTGGCATTAATATACAAGTTACGCCATGTACTAATACTGTGTGAATATTGATACCTAGTCCAAAACCATGGAACATAGGCATACAAGATAACATTTTAAGTCCTGGGTGCAAATCTATTCCAATTGAAGCAACAGCTTGAAGTGCTAGTGCGTTAAAGTTATAATCTGTAAGACAAATTCCCTTTGGAGTACCACTAGTACCTCCACTATATAGGATAACCGAAGTTTTGTTTTTATCAAACACATTATCAGGAAGAACTACATCTTTAGTTCCTTTTTTAACAAAATTTCTCCACAAAATATCATTCGTTGAGTCTGGATACTTTATAAAATCTTTACCAGCCTTAGCTATATATACCAAACTCATAACTGGATTCAATTCATCTTGCATTCTAGCAACAAGAATTGTAACAGGATGGTCAACGCTTTCAAGAGACTTTCTAACCTTATCGTAGAACATATCTACAGTAAGTATCATCTTACTCTCAGATATATTCAAATAGAATGAGATTTCGTTTTGAGCAGACTGAGGATGAACCATATTTGCCACTGCACCAACTCTATTCAATGCATAGAAACATGTCATAGCTTGTGGTGTATTTGGCATACAAATAGTTACTGCATCACCGCTTTTTATTCCTGCAGCAATAAATGCTCTAGCAGCTTGATTTATGTCATCAACAAAAGTCTTAAACGCAGTTTTCGAGCCAAAGAACTCATACGCAATTGCTTTAGGATTCTTTTTGGCTATATCTTCAACCATTTGATACATCGTAATTTCCGGATAATCAATATGTATATTTTGTTTTATATTTTCCATGAATTTTACCTCTTCATTTTTCTACATATAAAACGTGTAA
>JAKSVJ010000191.1 GCA_024408015.1 Clostridia bacterium | reverse complement strand
CAATTAACATTACTAGATTCTGTAAATTTAAGCAGAATCTTTATTGTCATGCAAATATTGAAAAATTAGGATAAATATGCACTTAGGAGGGTTCATATTTATCGAAATTTTTGATGTATTTTGTAATTATTATCTTATATTAACTACTTTTTGGACCTTTTGACGCTCTAATCTTGTTCATAAATAGCATTCATCTCTTCTTGAGACACTAATTTGTTTGATGACTTGTCAAATGGAACCATGCTTCATACCTCTTGTTTAATCTCAAGACCAGGTATACATTAATCGAATGATAAGTCAACACCATATTGTTGCGTGTGATGTTGACACCATCTATTTGTGGCATTATAATCAACATGATAATTACTTTTAGGAGAATTCAAATGAAACTCTCAATCACCGCACAATACTTGCAAAAAATTCGTGGAACCGACATTAAACGTAGCAATGAAGAATGTATCCGTCTTTGCGCTGAAGCTGGTTTTGAAGCACTTGATGTATTCCCTGATGTATTAAAAGATTCTTGGGAAGAAGAAACAAATGAACTCATATCAGCTTCCAATAAATATGGTCTTGAACTGCATCAAGGCCATGTTCCACTGAATAGATATAGGCCTATCCCTGTTGATGAATTTAGAGTATACAAAATGCGCTCGGTTGATGCTGCTTTAAAAATGGGACTTAAATATCTCGTACTTCATGCAGATGAATACTGGCCAAAAGAATCTTATGACACAAATAAAGCATTAGAGTTCATTTATGAAGATTTGGCTCCAGTTGTTGAATATGCAAAGAGTAAAAATGTTAATATTGCTATAGAAAATGTATTTGAAGAAAACTATCGGGCTCCATACCCTGGTTGTAGAACTCGTTTTTCTTCAACAAACGAAGAATTATTAAGTATCATACAGAAATTCAATGACCCAAGTGTCACATGCTGTTGGGACTTTGGCCATGGTTATGTACAGCACGGAAAAGAAATGCTTAGTAAACTTAAAGAAATTGGCAACCTTGTTACATGTACTCATGTTCATGATAACTATTATGAGCGAGATTTGCACCTTCCGCCATTCTTTGGAAATGTAGACTGGGAAAATTGTGTGTCATGGCTTTATGAATCTGGTTATAAGGGTAATTTTTCTTTAGAGTTGGTATATGGTAGTATTCCTGACTTTTTGCTTCCTGGATATCTAAAAATGGCAGCGGATTCCGCAAAATGGATGCTTAAAGAATACATGCCAAAAACGTAAAGTTTAATATGTTTAAGAGCTAAAAAGTATACCTTTTGACGCTCTAATCATACTTATATAAAATGCTTTTTTGTATTTCGTATAAACACCCTACCTTTTAAACTACTTACTATATACAAAGAGAATTAAAAGCTTCCCAATCTTAGCGCCGTATTTCACAACGTTCTCTTTTATTTTTAAATTACATTAAGACTCCATAAATCCTCTTGATAAATTCCCTATCATAGTGTATAATAAATACAAAATCATATGATAGGTGGAATATTATGGATAATTTGTATAAACTCATTCGTTTGACAGCAAAAATGAATCAGGAACAATTTGCAACAGCACTCGGAACTACGCCTCTTTCTATCAATCGCTGGGAGAACGGGAAAACAGAACCGAATCGTATGGCTCAAACACAACTATTCCGTTTTTGCATGGAGAACGGAATAGAAATTGGAGTTGAGATCGTTAAACGAAAAGAATATATCGAACAAACAAATGAATTAATTCTGTATCACGGTTCCAAAAAAGGAATCAACGGAGAGATAAAGCCAATCAGCCATTCGGAATGTGACTTTGGCTGTGGCTTTTATATGGGAACTTCTACCCAGCAACCTCTTACCCTTGTGTGTGCAGAATCTGCTCCGAAATTTTATACGCTTTCGTTGGATTTGACTGGACTCAAAGTTCTTGAACTTGGCATGGATTTAGATTGGGCTATGTTAATCGCTTATAATCGAAAAGAAATGGAGCGAGTTACAGGAAGTGAGATTTACAAAAAATATGCTCACTTTGCGGATGGCTATGACTTAATTGTCGGTTATATCGCTAACGATCGTATGTACACCGAACTTTCCCGTTTCTTCCACGGAGATATTACGGACGTCGCCTTGATCCATTGCCTTTCAGCTCTTGACTTAGGTAAACAATATGTTGCGGTTTCCGAAAAGGCATGCAAACAAATTAAAATAATCAAAGAAGAAACGATTTCTCCGCTCGAATTAACAATACTTGCCGATATGAGCGCAAAGCACCGCAAAGAAGGAATCAGAATTGCGGATGAAGTTGTAAAGCAGTATCGCCGTGAAGGAAATTTCTTTGACGAGATTATAGGAGATTAAGACAATGATTGATTCTCTTGAGCTAGCTCTTTGTGAAATGCAAGGTCATTTATTTAAACTTACCGCCGAAAAAGGATACGAAAGCGAATCATTCGTCAAGGTATTTATGAATTCCGAAGTGGCAAAAGATCTCGATAAGCCGTTTGATCATACGCAATGGGCCGGTGAAGAATATCTTCTTTCCCGTTTTGCGGAAGAAAACGCAAATTCTATTAAAAAAGGAACTCCTCTTGATAACGAAACACTCTATTGGAGTGGATACGTTTATCGAGCTTGGCATTTTTATACAGGCGAAAGCAGTAAAGAAATTTACCGTCAAGCACCGATTTCAACCATGAAAGCCGTTTATCTACCCTATCATACAATGAGCGTGGAAATGGCTATCAATCGTTTGAAAGAAACTTATAAATGTAAAAGGTAATTCAATTTCTTTTCCAAAATTAAAAGACTCCCAATCCACGTGCTCCTTATGTATCGTCAACTCTCTTGCTTCATAGTTATCATGCGTGATTGATTTTAAATCTCAATGAACACTCAGGTAACTGCTACTGGTATGCAGGTTAAAGCAAGTGCAGAAGATGGTATTTGAATATTTTAACGCTTGAGAGCCACCTCTTTAAGGCTTGAGAGCCACTGCATC
>JAKSVJ010000190.1 GCA_024408015.1 Clostridia bacterium | reverse complement strand
TCCTCAATCATTATAAAATCAGGAATAGAATTCACATTACTATTTGGTTTTTCGAGAAAGAGTATTAGTTCTGTTTGTTGTTCTTTGGAAAGGTTATACAACTTAACAAAAGAATTAAAATATTTCTCATTATTTAGGAAAGAACTAATACCAACTCTAGTAACCGAACTTTCCTCCGTCATCTCAATATTTCCAGATAGGAAACTCAACTTTAAGGTGTGAATATCTATGTGGCTCATAGCATCCGCTGCAACTTTCAATGGGTCTATTGAAAAAATTGCATCTATGTATTGCTTGGCGAATGTAACAGTCATGAGACATTTCTCTCTATCTGTTTCTAAGGCCAAATCATTTATACTTTCATCACAGAGATACTTGTAAAAAGCAGATCCGATATTAGTTATCACATCCTTATCAAAACATGTGCCTATTACATCTAAACCTGTCGGCATAGATGCACCTTCTTTTATATATGCTGTTGAGTTAATTCGATTCATAATAAGAATGTTTTCTGGTGCAAAGTTACGAATTTTTCTCCATATATGAACGAATTGTATTTCAGAACCATCATTGTGCTATCATTTTTTATCGTAAAGCAAGTTGTACCGACCAAAAATGATAGAAAAATTTAGCGAAACGCATACATCTATTTAGTGAAAATATCTATCTATTTATCGGTATTTAGTATGCGTTGCTGAACATAAAACTACTCAATAACTTTGCACTGCCAAAACAAAATAACAATTTAATGATTACAACAAATCAAATAAAAAAAATGACAATAACAAATGAATTATGCTGCCAATTCTATGCAGCGTTCAAAGGAGAGCGTAAACACATTATGCAATTATTAAACCATGTGTGTATAACAAAAGGCATGGGAACCTACAACAACGTTATTGATGCTGTGAGTTCATTAAACAATGTCGAAACAAGGATGTATGACTTCGTGTCAAAGGATGAGTTGGAAAAAGTAAGACCTGTATATCCTTGTGATGAACCTGGAGAAGAATTTGACTTCTTTGACAGTGATACTAATTTTACGTTGTGCAATATGGAATTAGTGAAGTATGCCGCCGACGAAGAAGAGGGCGATGAGGAACCTTATTATTCGCTTTTTTTCTATGGCGAAACACCTGCGTCCATACCTCAGACATGGTTAAACAGAGTGCATGAATTATTCAATGTGTCCTCTTACTATTGTGGTGTTAGCGAAAAATGCTACAACATCGGTGAAGCAATTTTACCTCCAGACTATGACTGCCGTATATTGTTTGACCATGTCCAGATATTTAATCCAAAATTAACAAGGAGTGATGTAAAACAGATAGTCTATAATATATTCAAAAATCAATAAAACATAACTATTATGGAATTTAACGAAAACCAGCTTAATGCAGCCAAAGCGCCCGTATGGGGAAAACCTGTTGAGAATACAACTACAGAAGTTCCTATGTGTAATTCAGAGGTTACAGAGTTAGAAACCAAGACAGTTAATGACTCAGCAAATGAAATCATTCCGAAGTATGAAGAGGCAGAATTGAACAAACTTCAAATTCTCACAGCCCTCTGTGATGAAGAAATTGAGCGTGTTATCTCGGATGATTCAATAACTGCAACCTCTTATGCGGATAAAACCAACTGTATAATAGACCTAAGAAAAGTTTCAGACCGTCTATATACACCGCAAGTCAATCGTGTTCATGGCAAAGACCAAGATAAAACAGGCAAAAGTTTGAGAATGTTCGGCGCACAGCATATTCTTCTAGTTCTGACTGTTCCGATGGCTAATGCAGCAGGACTAAAGGTTATTCACTTCTCCAATGACCCACAAAAAGACAAACCTATTCGTGAAGATGGCTTTGTTCTACTTGATGGTAACGGTCGTATCAATTATCTGATGACAATCCCTAAAGAAGATTGGCCAGCAATTTTCGCGGTATTCCCATCAAAAGAAGCTAATGGACTCTTTAATATCAATAACTGTATTAACATCATTAACACAGAGGTTTGTGTGTGGAAAACCGAAGATATGGTTCAGAAAAGAATACTTATGGATGCAGCAAGTGCTCATCAAGGTTGGGGCGAAATAAATGAGTTAATTAGAATGGGCTATAAATATCAAGCCGCTTGTCAACTTGTAACTCTCGGAACGGATCGAATAAAAAAAGCAACAGTCATAAGTGGTGAAGCGGATGACATCTTTATCTATTACAATAGTGCTAGGACTCTTCGTCAGAAACTTCAAGAAAAGTTTGGAATAGATGCAGATACATTAAAAACGAAAGAGTTTACTAAAGAAGTCTCTACCCTATGGAAAAGACTATTAAACAAAAAGGGAGAAGAATTTGCAACCAAAACTTTCGTGAGCTTTCTTGATCAACTGACCGACAAAAAAATAAAAGAAATATCAGAAGCTAAAAACAAAAAATATAATAGTAAGCACGAGCAACGAAAGAAAATACTTAATGATGAGTTTAAGATTTTTATGGATGCTCAATGATACAAGTCAAGTTTGTTTACTGGAAACAGAGCATACTTGAATTTATCAACAAACTTCAAGGTCTGGTAGAATAACACAAACGTTCTCCATCGTTTAGGCAGGGATGAGACTTTGAGAAATCAATATCATTCCTGCCTTTTTCGTTCAAAATAGGGCTATAAACTGGTAAAAACTCCGTTGACATAAACTCAAATCCTCATTCATAGAAAGGGCGATTGACCTCTTTCATTATTACAGATAAAAGATAAAATTATTCATATTATGGAATTTGAAAGTACGATGAATTTTATGGAAGGCTTCATTAGTTATGGAGCATTCACACAGGAGGATAAGGAGAAGAACTGTATTGCTACGCCTGTGATCGAGAAAAAGGTGGCAAAGAAAAATGGCGAAAAATATGACGCGGACATTGCTGCATTAACTGCTATTTATGGTACTACTGGAGTCAGCATTGATATTGAGCTTCAGGAACTATTGAAGATATGTCCTCGTGATAGAAAACG
>JAKSVJ010000019.1 GCA_024408015.1 Clostridia bacterium | reverse complement strand
TTCCTGCAGCTTTCTTAATAAGAACTGCTGCTGGAGGAGTTTTTTTTTTTTTTTATAATGATCTATCAGCAAATACTGTAATAACTACAGGGATGATAAGACCGATATCATTCTTTGTACGTTCGTTGAATTCTTTTGTGAATGCAGCGATATTAACACCGTGCTGACCAAGAGCTGGACCAACAGGTGGCTGTGGAGTAGCTTTACCAGCTGGAAGCTGGAGTTTAATAAATGCAATAACTTTCTTTGCCATGATAATTTAACCTCCGAATGTGGTATTATACGGGAGAATTACGAAAAAATTTTTCTCCCTCCCACTATGTACTCAAATTTGGCTTATTGAGCACTAGATAATTAATTGAACTACTCAATCATTGAGTGCCCGACTATTTTCGGTGATGGGTTCATTCCACCATTAATTCTCGTCAAGTTGTACGTCTGAAACGTCGAGTTCTACTGGAGTAACTCTACCGAATACAGATACATTAACTTTAACTTTTTTGTTGTCAGCGAAAATTTCGTCAACTGTTCCGGAAAAACCGGACATTGGTCCGCTGATGATTTTAACATTGCTTCCTACATTGAAACGTGGAGCAGCTTTTACTACGTTTTCAAATCCTAATGATTCAACCTGAGCATCTGTAAGTGGAGCTGGAACTGAGCCAGGACCAACGAAGCCTGTAGCACCTGTGATATTTCTAACAACGTGCCATGTTGAGTCACTCATTTTCATTTTTACGAAAACGTAACTAGGGAAGAGCTTTCTTTCATATGTTTTAGGCTCACCCTTTGAGTTCTTACCTTCAACTGTTTCTGTTGGAATTCTAACATCTGTAATCTCATCTGAGAGTCCGCGGTTCTCGATTATTTTCTCAAGGCTAACTTTAACCTTGTTTTCATAACCTGTATATGTATGAACTACGTACCATCTCGCATCTTTATTTTCCTGAATCATTTTCGATACCTACCGTAAAATGACTAACCTGCTGGCATGATGTAATCGATGAGATCCTTTAGAGCATACATGCCCTTTGAGAAACCAAGATCGATAAGAGAAAGAACTATAGCGAAAACTACAACTGAAGCAAGTACTACAGCTGAGTTTCTAATAAGTTGCTCTTTTGTAGGCCAAACAAGTTTCTTGAATTCAGAACTGAATTCTTTCCAGAATTTCTTGAATTTTTCTCTGAATTTTGGTGAAGCAAACCATACTATAAAGAATACAATTACAATAACAAGAATGATTGCAAGAGTTATAATAAGGTCTGAATTTTTAGAGAACCAAGAAGCATTGTCGCTAGAAGAGCTGTTTCCAGTAGTTGCTGTTGTACCAGCTACTGTTGTTGAAGAAGTTGTTGCTTCCGCTGTTGTAGCTTCAACTGTTGTCTCAGCTATTGTTGTGTCAGCTACAGATTTATCAGCAGCAAAAACGCTTACTGAGAAGATTGAAACGAGCATTAATACAGCGATTAAAAGTGCAACGAGTTTGTTCTTACTATTAAACATTTCCAATCTCCTTACTTTGATTCTTTGTGAAGAGTGTGTTTACGGCAGAATTTACAATACTTGTTAAGTTCAATTCTGTCTGGGTCATTCTTCTTGTTTTTCTGTGTGTCGTAGTTTCTTTGTTTGCATTCACTGCACACGAGTGTGATTCTGACGCGCATTATCGGCACCTCCTAAATTATTTTGAAGCGAAAAAATCGCTCCGTATTGTTACTTCAACAGGAGCGATTATAAAACAAAACATAACTCAAGCTTTTTTAGTGAGTTTTTATTCTCTTTCGTAACGGTCCTGCTTATGTACCTCCCTCCAACATGTATATAGACGCATCAAAAAGACGCAGCATACTGCTGAGGTAGAGATATGATATCACATATACCGTTATTTGTCAACACTTTACAACTAATTAGTCGACAAAATCAAACTCAATATCATATAGATTTACTACATCTTCATCCTTGATACCGAATTCTCTCATTTTCTCAATTAGTCCATGTTGTCTGAGCATTCTTTCGAAGTAGTTCAATGATTCTCTATCATCAAAATTGATACCACTCATCATCCATTTTAGCCATTCGCCTTCAATGTACCAAACACCATTCTTTCTTGTGACAGTAATATCTGTAGGCTCTGATGGTTCAGCTGGTATTTCTTCTGGCTCTGCTTCATAAATTGTGATTTCAGGCAAGTTTTGTAACTCGTTATATACAACATTGCAAAGATTTTTTACATTCTCTCCAGATGCTGCGCTAATGTAAACAATTGGATATCCAAGTTCAGCTGCATAATCTTCAAATTTTTTCAAATCAGTATTTTCTTTATCGAGAATATCAGATTTATTTGCCGCAATAATTTGTGGTCGTGATGCGAGTTCTTCGCTATATTTTCTGAGTTCTTCGTTAATCATTTTCATGTCTTCGATAGGATCACGTCCTTCTGAACCTGATATATCAACGACATGTACGAGTAATCTACATCTTGATACATGACGCAAGAAGTCAAAACCAAGTCCAAGACCGTCTGATGCACCTTCAATAAGACCAGGAATATCTGCTGCAACGAACCCTTTTCCTTCGTGAACATTGACAACTCCAAGCATAGGAGTTAGGGTGGTGAAGTGGTAGTTTGCAATTTTTGGTCTTGCAGCACTAATCATTGACAGTAATGTAGATTTACCTACATTAGGCATACCAACAAAACCTACATCTGCCAACATTTTTAGCTCAAGTGAAAGTTCAAATTCTTCGCCATCTGTTCCGTTTTTTGCGAATCTAGGCGCTTGTCTTGTTGGAGTAGCAAAATGAGTGTTGCCCCAACCACCTTTGCCGCCTTTTGCTACAATGAATGGCTCACAACGGCTCATGTCTTTTATAAGACGACCTGTTTTAGCGTCTCTAATTACTGTCCCATCAGGTGCGTTTGCTCCATGAAATTTTTCTTGCATTCCATCCTGTCCATTTTGAGCGACAAACTTTCTTCTTGTACGGAAATCTAGAAGTGTATTTTTACCTTCATCAATCTTAAAGATAATATTTCCGCCTTTTCCACCGTCACCACCGGCCGGACCACCGTGAGAAATATATTTTTCTCTATGGAAAGCAATGCAACCATTACCGCCGTTGCCTGCTTTTACATAAATTTTAACAAAATCGCCATGCCATCCTAGCTCACCATCATCCCAATAAGACTTATGTGTTCCTACATATGTCTTTTTTGAATTTGTATGGTCGATACCAGTCTCTTCAAGAGTTTCTCTCAATGCAGACTCTAAACTCGTCTCTCCACTTAAGGAGGAACCGCAAGTGAATTCCCATTTGCCACCATAATGTTTGCTTGGGTCTCTTAACGTGATTAGATATTCGTCTTTGCTATTCTTTACAACTATATATACAACCATGTGGTATGCAGCGCATCCATAATGATTGCCTCTTTCAAGAGTTATTCCTAAAGGTTTTCTATTTTCGTCTAATAAATCCCAAAGTTCAGCCATTTTTTACCATTCCCAAGAATTCATCTTCATCAATAATTTTTATTCCTAATGCTTCTGCTTTAGCAAGCTTAGAACCAGCTTCTGCACCAGCTAGTACATAATTGGTCTTTTTGGATACGGATGATGAAGTTTTACCACCATTAGAAATAATAATGGCTTCTGCTTCCGAACGAGACATAGTAGGTAATGTCCCGGTCAGAACAAATGTTAATCCATTGAATTTGTCACCTGAAATTTTCTTCTCATAATCCGTTTTAACATTTTGAGTTTTTAACTCGTCAATCAGCACTTTGTTTTGAGGATGTGAGAAGAAATTGATAACACAATCTGCCATTATTTCACCGAAATCATCAATTGAACACAATTCTTCTTTTGTGGCTTGCTCTATGTTATCAATAGTCAAAAATGTATCAGCCAATGATTTCGCAGCTTTTTCGCCAATGTTTCGTATTCCTAGTGCATAAATTAATTTATCTAATCCTGCATTTTTTGAGTTTTCAATAGAAGTGATTAGATTGTTTGCTGATTTTGTGCCCATTCTATCAAGCCCAGCTATATCTTCTGCTTTTAACTTGTAGAAATCGGCAGCATCTTTTACCAAATTGTTATTAACAAGAAGGGTAACTACAGCTTCTCCCATTCCATCAATGTTCATTGCATCTCTACTTGCATAATGTTCAAGGGTTCTTATGAGTTGAGCAGGGCAAGAAGCATTAGTACACCTTGTTGCTGCTTCATCATCTTTGTATACAGGTTCACCACATGAAGGGCAAGTAGTAGGCATCAAATAAGGAACTGAATCATTTTTACGCTTGCTATGATCAACAGATACTACTTCTGGAATAATATCTCCTGCTTTTTGAATTGTGACAGTGTCACCGATTCGAAGATCTTTTTCAGTGATGAAATCAATGTTGTGCAGAGTGGCAGCACTAACAGTTGTGCCTGCTAGTTTGACAGGATTTAGGATTGCTTTAGGTGTTAAAACGCCAGTTCTACCCACTTGAATTAAAATATCAATTAATTCGGTTTGTTTTTGCTCTGGCGGGAATTTATATGCAACTGCCCATTTAGGAGTTGATATGTTTTCACCTAGAACAATTCGTTCGTCTATGTTATCGGCTTTTATTACAACACCGTCTATGTCGTATGGAAGGGAAGAACGCATCTCGCCAAGTTCTTTGATTCTATCAATAATATCACTTGATGAGGATAATTTTTTCCTATCTTTGATTACTGAAAATCCAAGCTCCTTTAGATAATCCAATCCTTCAGTGTGTGACTTGAATTCCTGACCATCTGTTTGTTGTATGTTAAAAACAAATATATCAAGTCCTCTTGTGGCAGCAATTTTTGAATCAAGCTGTCTTAGAGAACCAGCGGCAGCATTTCTTGGGTTAGCAAATAACTGACCACCGTTTTTTTCATTTTTTTCATTTAATGCATAGAAATTCTTTCTAGGCATATACACTTCGCCACGTACTTCAAGTATGTGATTGTTATTATCAATGTGAAGAGGAATCGAACGAATTGTTTTGATATTTTCAGTGACATTTTCTCCAACTAATCCATCTCCTCTAGTTGAACCGATGCTGAGTTCACCATCTATGTACTCTAGCGAAACGGATAAACCATCTATTTTAGGCTCAACAGAGAAAGTGCATGAATGGCCTAATGACTCCTCACACTTATTAACAAATGTGATTACTTCCTCATAAGAGAACACATCAGATAAACTTCCCATTTTTACTTTATGAGTGACTTTATCAAACTTATCTAGAGCTTTGCCACCAACTCTTTTAGTTGGAGAGTTCGGACTTTGAAGTTCTGGAAACTCATTTTCTAAATCAACGAGTTCATAGAATAATCTATCGTACTCGTAGTCGGAAATTTCAGGCGCATCATCGACATAATACTTCTTTGAATGATATTCGAGTAGGGAAGATAACTCTTTAATTCTTGATTTGGCTTCTTCTATTGTCATTTTTAATGCTCTTTTCTTAATGCAGTTGCCACAATAAGTGATACAATGGACGTGAAAATTAGTCCAGCAGTTCCTATATAGGATTTGCATCCATTTTTCTTATTAGTGTTTGATTGGTTTTCGGTTGTTGATACTGTACTTTGTGAAGATTCAACTGTTGTGATTTCAGTGGTTGTTTCACTTGTGTAAGTGGTTGCTACTTGTGTTATTTCAGTAGATGTGTATTCTTCTTTAGTTGAAGTGGTTTCTATTGTTGTTACACTAGTTTCTTCTATAATCGTGCTAGTTTCTTCTATTGTTGTAATCTCAAATGTGGTTGTCTCTGTGGATGTAACAATAGTTGTCACCGATGTTGTTTCAGTGGTTGTGCTCGTAGAAGATTCTAGAGTTGTCTGTGATGTTTCAATTGTTGCTTCTGTTGTTTCAAGTGTTATGACTTCGATGTCTGTTTCTAGCGGAGGTCTAGTCTCAACAATAGATTGTGTTTCTTGAGTTTGAGTTGTTGTAACAACAGTTGTCTCTATTGGTTTGGCAGTCGTTGTTGTAGTGGTAGCTTCTGTTACAATTGGATTGTTTATGATGGAGTTATATGTCATCTTTATTGTCTCTGCTATTACTTTATGACCATAATTTGTTGGATGAAAATCAGGATTTGATACTTCATTAAAGCATTTGTAGTCAGAATTCATAACTTCTGCAGTTTGGCACAGGTAGAATCCACCAACATTTTGTTGAACTTTTTTGTATATATCATTAACTCGGTCTATATAGTAGTCAATTAAATCTCCTACGGTGAATGTTTTTCCGTAGTAATCTAAAGAGTATGAGGGGCTAGCTTTATATGGATTATACAAAGTTTGCAACATAATAACACTACCATTTTTACTATTGTCTTTGATTGTTTTCATAATGCTTGTAAGGTTACTTTCAAGCTTTGAATACATTTGCTCAATTTCAGTAGTGGTTCTTGAAACAGGAATACCAATGGATTTCATGAATTCATAAATTGAAGCTGATATCAAGACTTGTGATACCATGCCAATTAAGTCGTTTCCTCCAATAGAGACTGTTATCAAGTCAGCGTTTTTAATTTGAGATTTAACATTATTGCTTTTGAGTAGATTTAGCATGTCCGTTGTTGTTGCACCACTTTTTGCTAGATTAATCAAATCAAGGTTTAAATCTCTCGAAACGATGCCGCAATATGCATTGCTGTTTTTACCGGCCACATAGCTATTTAAAGTAGTATTGACGCTCCAATTTTCTGTAACTCCGTAGCCTGCTGCTATAGAGTCTCCGAATACTAGATATGTTTTATTAGCGCTATTAGAATTGATAGTAAATAGTGTACAAGTTGATATTAATATCGCAGTGATTAAAATTACAGTTAATGTTTTTTTCAATTTGCTCACCCCCACGATATTTGTAAAATGTTGGTATTTTTCGCTTCAAAAAGTGCACAATACCACATCATCCATTATAGCGTAAAATTGTAAAATTATCAACAAAAAATGATGATTTATGCCTGATATTTGGCGAAAAAACACAATCACTACCAAAAAATGTAATTAACGAAAAAAATGCATTGTAAACTCTAATAAATTGTAGTAAAATGTTCTTAGCAAAAGATAGAGGTTTTTATGAAAGTAGTATTTAATCCAAACCAAGAAATAGTTGATATTATCAAAAAGGGCTTAGAAAAAACTGGCGGTTATTGCCCATGCCGTATGGAAAAAACTGATGAAACAAAATGCATGTGTAAAGAGTTCAAAGATCAGATAGCTGACCCAGAATTTGAAGGTTTTTGTCACTGCATGCTATATTATAAATACAAAAAATAGAGAGGATGTAAATCATGGCTGAAGTTATATTAACAAGTGAAAACTTTAAAAACGAAGTATTAGAATCAAGCATCCCTGTTCTTGTTGATTTTTGGGCTACTTGGTGTGGACCTTGTAGAATGCTTGCACCCATTGTTGAAGAAATAGCAAATGACTATGATGGTAAATTGAAGGTATGTAAAGTTGATGTTGATGACAATGCCGAATTGGCAATAGAATTTAAAGTCAATGTGATACCAACATTAATCTATTTTGAAAAAGGAAAAGCTAAATGGAAAAATACTGGCTATTTATCCAAAGATGCTTTGGAAGAAATGATTAATCAATAAACAAAGACCATCCTAGTTAAAGATTACTGGGATGGCTTATTTTTTAGGGAAGTATCTTATGAGAATTGTAATAAAAATTGGAACATCTACATTAGCATACGGAACTGGTATGCTAAATATTAGATTAACTGAAGAGTTATGTAAAATAATAAGCGATATTAAAAATAGTGGGGCTGAAATAATCCTTGTTTCGTCAGGAGCAATTGGTCTTGGAGTTGGAAAACTTGGACTAAAAGAAAAGCCAAAAGATATACCCGGAAAACAAGCGGCAGCGGCTGTGGGTCAATGTGAATTGATGGCGGTGTATGATAAATATTTTCAAGAGTATAGTCACACTGTGGCACAGGTTCTTTTGACAGCCGATGACTTTAATCATGAAGACAGATATCAAAATTTTATTAACACAATAAACACTTTGCTAGATTTTAGAGCTATACCGATAATTAATGAGAATGACACTGTTGCAACGAGTGAGATTAAAGTTGGTGATAATGATACACTTTCAGCTCTTGTTGCAAAGAGTATTAATGCTGATTTACTTATCATTCTTTCTGATATTGATGGATTGTATGATAAAGATCCTCATAAATGTGCGGATGCAAAGTTAATACCTGTTGTTGATAAGGTGACTGATGACATAATTGCTTTAGGAGGAGATGAGGGTTCATCTCTTGGAACCGGCGGAATGAAAACAAAGTTGACTGCAGCAAAAATGTTAACTGAGAGTGGAACCAGTATGTGTATCGCAAACGGAAGTGACCCTAATAACATTTATAAAATTGTGAATGGTGAAGGAGCGGGAACTCTATTTAAAAGTTCAAAGAATATATGACGACGAATGAGATATTAATAGCTGCAAAAAATGACGTTTTAGCGGCAAGTTTATTATCGACAGAGAAGAAGAATGAAGCATTAATCAATATGGCTGATGCATTAGTTGAGAATTGCGAAGAAATACTCAAAGCTAATGAAATTGATGTAAGTGAAGCAACTCATCTTTCTAAAGTCATGATAGATAGACTAATGCTTACAAAAGATAGAATTGTGAGCATGGCAGATGGTATTAGAGATGTTGCGAAACTGGATGATCCTGTTGGTAAAGTTTATGATGAAGTTATAACTCAAAAGGGATTGAAAGTTCAAAAAGTCTCAGTTCCATTTGGAGTTATTGCAGTGATTTTTGAATCAAGACCAAATGTATCTTCCGATACTGCAGCGCTGACATTAAAAAGTGGTAATGTATGCGTTTTGAGATGTGGACAAGATAGTTACAACTCTTGCAAGGCTATAGTAAAAGCACTCAAGAGTGGGTTGAGAAAAACCGGAGTGTCTGAGAATTTAATTAATATTGTTGATGATAAAACAAGAGCTTCGGCAGAGTGTCTTATGACAGCAAATGACTATGTTGATTTATTAATTCCACGTGGTGGGAAAAATTTAATTAAGAATTGTGTAGAAAATGCTACAGTTCCTTGTATCGAGACGGGAACTGGTATATGTCATATATATGTTGATGAAAGTGCTAATCTTGAAATGGCTACTTCAATTATAGAAAATGCGAAGACATCAAGACCTTCTGTGTGTAACGCTGAGGAAGTGTTACTTGTAAATAGAAAGATAAAAGACACATTTCTTCCAATGCTAAAAGGCAAACTTGTGGATGCAAGAATTAACAGTAATGTAATCCCTGTGGAACTTAGGTGTGATGAAGAAGCATACGAAATAGTCGGTGGAACTCGCGCTAACGCAATGGATTTTGACACTGAATTTCTTGACTACATATTAGCTGTTAAAATTGTTGAAAATGTAGATGAAGCAATTATGCATATAGCTAAACATTCAACACATCATAGTGAAGCTATTATTACTGAAAATAGTGACAATGCCTCAAAATTTACAAGAGCAGTTGATAGTGCTGCGGTTTATGTTAATGCCTCAACTAGATTTACAGATGGCGGTGAATTTGGAAAAGGTTGTGAAATTGGTATTTCAACTCAAAAACTTCACGCAAGAGGTCCAATGGGACTTAGTGAACTTAATACTTATAAATATATTATTTATGGAAATGGACAAATAAGATAATGTACGAATTTGGTTTTATTGGCGCAGGAAATATGGGCGGAGCATTGGCTTTGGCCGTAGCAAAGAAAATCGGAGCAGATAAGGTTTGTGTGTGTGAAAAACACGTAGAAAAAATACGCAATTTAGTTGATATGGGGGTTAAATCCGTTGATGCTAAAACATTGGCTTCTAATTCAAAATATGTTGTGTTAGGAATGAAGCCACAAGTGTTGGCAAATTCAGTTTGTGAAATTAAAGAATTCATTATGGCTAATGAAAATGCTATAGTTGTAAGTATGGCAGCTGGAACATCAATTGAAAAAATAAATGGAATCATTGAAAACAAACCGGTAATAAGAATAATGCCAAATACTCCATGTTTAGTTGATGAGGGTGTTATTTTATATTGTTGCAATACATTGGTTTCAAAAGAAGTAGAAAGCTATTTTGTCGATGTATTCTCAAATGCAGGTATCGTTGAAAGTATAGAGGAAATCAAAATAGATGCAGCTTCAGCTCTTTCTGGATGTGGACCAGCTTTTGTATATATGTTTGCGGAAGCTTTGGCTGACGGAGCCGTGGAATGTGGAATAAAAAGAGATTTGGCAGTGAAACTGGTTGCGAAAACTATCGCCGGTTCTGGAAAGATGATAGAAACGTTTGGTCACATAGGTGACTTAAAAGATGCAGTGTGCAGCCCCGGTGGCACTACGATAGCAGGTGTTCATGCTCTTGAAAAGGGAGGTTTGCGTTCATGTGGCATGGATGCAGTGACTGCTTCATATAAAAAAACCATTGAATTAAGTTGTAAATGACAATCGTGTCAAAAGGTAAACTTTTTAGCTCTTGTGAATGGAAAACCATCCACATGCGTAATCACGACGCATTACGACATATAAGCAGGCTTCGGCCTGCTTTTGGATAACTTAAAGGGGATGTGAAAAAACAGATTTTTAATTAAGTCTGTTTGGACACATCCTCC
>JAKSVJ010000189.1 GCA_024408015.1 Clostridia bacterium | reverse complement strand
GGACTATTTGTTGAGTAATAATTACAAATTTGACCTTGTTTCTTTGGACTGTACAGAGGGAAATAGACATATTAGTTACCATGGTCATATGTGCATTGAGCGTAATATTATAGTTAAGGATAGAATGCTTAGACAAGGATTAGCAAACGAAAAGACAATTTTTGTTATCAATCATTTTTCTCATAATGGAAGAAATGTTAATTATGACGAGATGAGCGTTATAGCTAAAGATAATGGTTTTGTTAATTCTTATGATGGAATGGAAATTAAATTTTAAAAAATACAAAAAAACACGGAATCGTTTGATTCCGTGTGATTTTTTTAGTGATCGATTTGTAGATTTGCTGGCATTAATCTAAAATTATATATACCGCTACCTATGTCGAATTCGTGCGAATAATCAATTTTTCTTTCACCGTCAAATAGAACGTATTCTGTATTTAGCAATGGCTCTTTTGGTAGAACTACATGTGCTTTACAACCAATTGGTATTTCAATAGATAATTGATAACCATTTGAGTAATATTCTGTATAGGCACTAATCTTACCTACCGGAGTATTGATGCTTGCTTTAGCATATGTCATTCCAATTGGAAGTTTTGGCTCAATTTTAATGGTTTTGAATGCTGGAGAAGTAGATCTAATACCAGCATACATTTGGTAAAATGTAGCATCAGGACCAGCAAACATGCCATGACTGTGTGAATCCATTCTTCCTTTATATCTCCATTGTTCCCAAAGACTTGTGGCTCCTTTTGCTAATAGAAATCCATAGCCAGGATATTCAGGATTATGTAGAAGAGAAGTGGCAAGTTCAACTTCATTGGCCTTATCTAAAACTTCAAACAATGACATTGCTCCGTATATTCCAATATCATTTTTCTTGTCTTTCTTTAAACTATTAATCAGTTTTTTTAGAACTTTATCATAGTTTTCTTCATTGATTATGTTCTCATATAAAGGCATGGCATACTCAGCATGTCTGCCACCTAGAATTTTACCGCTTTCTTTGACGCACAGTTTATTAAATGCGTCTTTTATTTTTGCTGTATTATTTTTAATCTTTTCAAGTGTCTCTACATCCGCATTGATTTCAGCTCCAAGAATTTGAAGCTTAACACCCATCGCATATAAAAGAGCAGTGTTAACAGCGGTTACAGAACCAAAAAATGATTGCCAGTTATTTTGATTAGGATTACACCAGTCACCATAGCCTTTTTCCCAAAGTGCATTTTTTGTTCTATCACAATCAGTTAGGAATAGTCTAACACCTTCGTTAAAATGTTTTTTAGTTGGAGTTAAGTCACCATAGAAACTCCTTATTCTCCACATCAAAGAAACAATATCACCATTCCAGTCAGGGTTTCCAGAGCCATCGCCGAGATTATATCTATCTACAACGTCATCCAACCATTTTGTATAGTAATTAGCGGAAGAGTAGTTGAACATAACAGATTTTTCAATTGCTTGAGAGTCCATAGCACATGGTGTTCTTTCGTCACGAACAGCGCAGTCTGTAGGAATAGACATCATGTTGTTTTTAATTCCAACCAACATGATTTTGTGGAATCTATTTATCATAGCATCTGAGCAATCAAAATATCCAGTGATTTCGAAGTCGGAAGAAATTGAGCACTTTTCAATACTTATGACATTGCTTGGATTAATTCCAGAAATGTGCACATATCTAAAGCAATGATAGGTAAATGATGGGCAAAACTCCTCATTGCCATCACCACAACAAATGTATTTGTCTGTGGCTTTTGCACTTCTATTGGTGTACCTATCAGGACTACCATCTTCCAATATCATCTCAGTATGGAATAGAGAAACAGTATCACCTTTATTGGCTTTTAACACTATTCTAACAATACCAGTTGATACTTCGCCAAAGTCATAGATGAAACCTGGTATAGGATTTGAACCAGGAAAATTTGAGTCAGGGTCAGGTTGTCTTGCAGGAATAGCACTATCCCACATAGAAATAGGCTTATCAGTATTGAATATTTTTATTTGAGGAATGCTTCTTGGGGTAAGAGTTCCATTAGGTGAATAAGGTGCTTTGTTGTCCGCGTTGATTAGAGGGTATTTTACAAATGATGATTTGGTTGCATCATAAGTCTCGCCATGGTATATAGAACATTCAACCACAGGAGTATCGTAGCATTCCCAAGAAGAATTTGATGGAATATATTCTTTTGATCCGTCAGAGTATATTACCTCGATGAGAGCTATAATACCAATTTTGCCGAAATATCTATATCCGTACTGTGAATAATCCCCGTTGTATCCAGAGCCACTTCGTATGGTCAATGTGTTATTTTTGTTGTCCAACAAGTCTGAAATATCATATGTTTCATAATAACTTCTAATATCATAGTTGGAGTTTGCTGGAGCAAGAAGTCTGTCATCAACTAATTTTTCATTCACAGTTACTGTGCAAAAACCAGAAGTGAAGATATATGCAAAAGCATAGGAGACATCTAAATTCTTTTTGATTTTTATTTGCTTTGAAAAATCAAGAGATGCTGGCAAATTTTCTTTTTTTGCTCTCGGAGCAATCCAATGACAATTTTTATCATTCCATGAATTGAGGCTGAATATGCCAGTTCTAAACAAAGCTGTTTTTGATTCAGCACAAGTATCATTATCAAATGTGGATAGTACTTTCCAGTAATACCAAGTTAGTTCATCTAAATTAATGACTTCTGTAATATCGATAGACATATCTGCACTCTTAACACACTTAGAATCAAAAACCAAGTCGGTGAATTCACTATTTTTAGAAACAATAACTTGATATCCAACTTGGTTTACATTTCTTGTATAAGTATTAGTATAATTCCAGTTCAAAACAGCTTTTTGCCCAACTGAAATAGGATTGTTTTCGTAATTACATTTAAGTTCATTGAAATAAATCAAAGTAAGCCTCCAATGGGAAAGTTGTACATTATCATTTTAAGCTATTTGTGTTGCTTGTCAATGGATTATCAGCTTTTTTTGAACAATGTCACGCCACAGGCTCTCAT
>JAKSVJ010000188.1 GCA_024408015.1 Clostridia bacterium | reverse complement strand
TATTGTATTTTAGTTACAGGTAATAAGTTGGCTGAGATTACTAAACGTCGTATTCAAATCATGACGGAGACAAATGACGGTTTTGAAATTGCTGAGGCCGATTTGAAGTTGCGTGGACCTGGAGATTTGGAAGGTACACAACAAAGCGGTATGGCATTTGATTTACACATTGCGAATGTGGTGAAAGATTCACAACTACTTGAATATGTGAGGGAAATCGCACGCTCGATTGTGGAAACTGATCCAGAAATGAGCAGCGCAGAAAATGAACTGTTGTGGCGTCAATTACGTAAAATCCGTAAAAGCAAGATTGATTGGTCGGAGATTAGCTAAATGTTAAATCTGTATTTATAATGTAAAAAAAAGAAAAGTAACTTGGTTTCAACGAATATTTTAGCTATTTTTGCACCAAATATCAAAATCTTCAGAAACTTAGCCAAAATAATGACTTTAAAAAGACTTAAAATTGCTGTGTTAGGAATGCTTTCATTGGTCAGCGTTAATGCTGTTGGCCAAGACTTGCTGGCAAAGCAGGCGCCTATTGACAGGAAAATGCGCCGTGTTGACTCTCTGGCACTGCAGCGTTTGGTTGTTAAGGAGAATGGAGGAATTCCTTCGGCATCTCTCTATGGCACTTGGAATAATGCTTATGTGAATTATTCCGATGCCCTATTACCCGAATCATTTGACATTGACTTGACAGGCTTTTGCATGCCAACTACTAACCGCCAGGTTACTTCTAACTTTGGTCAGCGTTGGGGTAGAGCACACAAGGGTATTGATTTGAAAGTATATGTAGGTGATGCTATCCGTTCTGCATTCTCTGGAATGGTGCGTGTAGTTGATTATGAAGGACGAGGATATGGTAAGTATATCGTCATTCGTCATGATAATGGATTGGAAACTGTTTATGGCCATTTGTCAAAACAACTGGTAAAGCCTAATCAAATGGTTGAAGCTGGTGAGGTAATTGGCTTGGGTGGTAATACCGGTCGTTCAACAGGTTCACATCTTCATTTTGAAACTCGTTTGTTAGGTCAGGCAATTAACCCTGCACTATTGTTTGATTTTGAAAATCAAGATGTGACCGCAGATATTTATACTTATCGAAAGGGGTATAAGGGAAATGCAAACAAGTCTGTTGCAAAGTCTGGAAATAATGACTCTTCTAGCAAGTCTAAGTATCATAAAGTACACCGTGGTGATACCTTGTCATCTATTGCTAAGAAATATGGTTTGACTGTTAGTCAACTTTGCTCAAGAAATGGTTTGAAGAAGACTTCAAAGTTGCAAATTGGTCAAGTTATCAAAATTTAGGAAGAAATTGTCTTGAAAAATCAATAAAGTGTCCTCAATGATTTAGCATTGGGGACTCTTTTTTTTGTACATGTGGAAGAAAGTTTATAACTTTGTGCCAATTTAATAAGGTATGGAGAATACAAATGATCTTTTTAAACAGGTGATGGCAGATTGCCGTGAATTGTTTGCAAGCAAGTTACATGACTATGGAGCTGCCTGGAGAATCTTGCGTCCATGTTCTGTAACCGACCAGATACTCATTAAGGCGAATAGAATTCGTAGCATTGAGGTAAAAGGCGTTGCGTTGGTTGATGAGGGTATCATTCCAGAATTTGTGGCAATTGTGAACTACGGAATTGTTGGATTGATTCAGTTGGAGCTGGGATTTGCAGACAAAGAGGATATGACCCCGGAAAAAGCTTTGGAGTTCTATGATAAGTATTCTCAAAAAGCATTGGAGTTGATGATTCGCAAGAATGATGATTATGATGAAGCCTGGAAAGCTATGCGAGTCTCTTCTTATACAGACTTGATACTTATGAAGTTGTATAGGACAAAGCAGATTGAATCATTGAGTGGCGCTACATTGGTTAGCGAAGGAGTTGATGCTAATTACATGGATATGATAAACTATTCGGTTTTTGGCTTGATTAAATTGAAATTTGGAGAAGTCTAAATACATAGATGTCGCAAAAGGGGTTTATTGCAACCTTTGCCGATTGCTGTTGGCTGTCGTATTCTTGTTCTCTGGTGTTACAAAAGCTATTGACCCTCACGGTACAGAATACAAGATTGGTGATTATCTGACTGCTTTTGGCATAGGAGGGTTGCTCCCAGAAAGTTTACCACTAACTTTGGCTATGGCCCTAGCTGTAGTAGAGTTTATGGTTGGCTTGTTTCTTGCCTTTGGAATTAATCGCCGTTTTGCTACTGTGCTTTGTTTGGTCATCATGTTATTCATGACTCCATTAACATTGTACATCGCAGTCGTTAATCCTGTATCTGATTGTGGCTGTTTTGGCGAAGTTTTGGTTATTTCCAATTGGCAAACATTCGCAAAGAATGTTATTCTCCTTGTAGCGGTGTTGTCTTTGTTTTTAATGCCTCATTACAAAGTTCCAACGCTTATTGGTGAGAATACCAAATGGCTTGTGGCTATGTATGGCTTCCTTTTTGTAATTGTGCTAGAGGCTTACTGTATTCATTATCTGCCTATTGCAGATTTTACGGCATATAAGGCTGGCACGAATATAAAAGAAGGTATGACTGTTCCTGAGGGAGCGGAAATGCCAGAATATGAGAGCATATTCGTCATGGAGAAGGATGGCGTAAAGAAAGAATTTACGCTTGAGGAATATCCGGATTCAACTTGGGCGTATGTCGATACTAAAACTACGTTGATAAAAGAAGGCTATGTTCCTCCTATTCACGACTTTATGGTTCAGAACCCAGAAACAGGGGAAGATGTAACAGATGAGTTGCTGGAAAGAGAGGGGAATACCTTCTTACTTTCTGTATATGATTTAACAAAGGCTGGTCAGGGTGTGATAGATCAGATAAATGATCTGTATGACTACTGTTTGAAGAATGGTTATGAATTTCAGGCTTTGACAGCATCGAGTGAGGAACAGATTGAACGATGGAAATATGAAACGGGTGCAGTCTACCCATTTTTGAGTGCGGATGGAACCATGTTGAAGCCATTGGTGAGAAGCAATCCTGGATTGGTACTGTTGC
>JAKSVJ010000187.1 GCA_024408015.1 Clostridia bacterium | reverse complement strand
CTTGCTTGGCTGCCTGTTCATACCAATAAAGAGCCTGTTTCTTATCTACATTACAACCATCACCCTTGTCATACATAAGTCCAAGATTAAACTGGGCGCTTCCATCTCCTTGCTTAGCTGCTCGTTCAGTCCAATACAAGGCCTGTTTTTTATCTTCATTGCAACCACTACCAGTTACATACATAGTTCCAAGCACAGCCTGAGCTAGGGAATGTCCTTTTTTTGCTGCCTGTTCAATCCAATAAAAAGCTTGTTGCATATCAATATTGCAACCTTCACCAGTTGCATACATTTGTCCAAGAGCAAATTGCGCTTCTTTATGTCCTTGTTTGGCAGCTTTCTCAAACAAATACATTGCCTTTTGCACATCAATATCACAGTCCTTACCTTCGCGATACATCACTGCTCGTTGATACAACTCATCAGTATTGTTCTCAGCTTCTTTTGCCTTACGCTCTGCTTCCTCTTTTGCTTTTCGAGCAGCTTCTTCTTTTGCTTTTACTTCTGCTTCGTATTTAGCTCTCATCTCTGCTTCGATCTTAGCACGCATTTCTTCTTCAGCTTTTCTGCGTTCTTCCTCTGCTTTGATTCTTGCTTCTGCTTCTGCTTTTTGTCGTGCAGCTTCTTCTTTTGCCTTTGCCTTGGCTTCATATTCAGCTTTTATCTCTGCTTCGATCTTGGCACGCATTTTCTCTTCAGCTTTTTTGCGCTCTTCTTCTGCTTTGATTCTTGCTTCTGCCTCTTCTTTTTCCTTGCGTTCTGCCTCCTCTTTTTCCTTTTGTGCATTGGCTTCCTTTATTGATTGCTCATCAACAGGCTCTTGTTCTTCATCTTCTTCGCTAAAATACTCAGGATTTTTGGTTTCAAGAATTTCGAAAAGACACTCATGTAATTTTTCATCCGTACATATAACGAATTCATTTTTGTTCTCCTGTTGCTCAGCAAAAAAAAGTCCAGTTTCAGTTTCTTCAACTGCAGCATACTTTTTCCCCTTATAATCAATAAAATCAATTATATTAAAAACTAGCTTTCCTCCATCATTAGTAGGCAGATATAAAATGTTATCTGACTCTTCAGAACATATTAGTGTATAGGCCATTGCCATTGCTTCTTCTACATCTATATTATTATTTTTTACATCTGTAGCAGATTTCTGAATAGTCTGTTTAAGGATATTCAAAACCCAGTCACGATAATTGAGACAATGAATGATAATGCTATTACCATTTGCATAATAAATAATTAGTTGATGTTTATCCTTATGACGTCTGACATTTGTAATTCCATCTATAGGGATGCAATATCCATGGCTGGTTACAACCTTTTTCTCGTCAGGGGACATTTTGAAATGACTACTATACAAAAAGCTGGTAGTAATCAGAAACCCATCTTTAGCACTACCAAATAGCGTATCATCTGAAAGAGCAACAATAGTTTCATCCATTGCATGAAATGCATATTGTTTTATGGCATTTGATAATTTTTTTCGATTTATCTGAGTACCATATTGTAAATTATGAGGTATGCGAATATCCTTATTTGATGAGACTTTTCTCACAATCTTTTCTAGTTCATCGAAGTTCATTTTTTGTTCCTCCCTGATTTGTATGATAGCTTAATTATATATTGCATCTCATAATCAATACAAGTACGCCTAAAAGCAAGATTACGCAAGTTCCTATCAGAATAAATATACGCATCAAATCTATATACAAAAACAAAATGATTAAGAAAATCCATTAAACCAAAAAGTATCTGTTATTTAAAAGTTTCTAAAAGTGATTTAATACTTCCGTTTTGCATTTAATATGATAAACACAGTGCATTGATAACAATAAATCTATACATTATAATAAAATCAAAATACGAGGAGAAAAGTACATGAAAAAGATTTTAAGTTTATTATTAGCAGCTTCTTTACTTGCTGGTTGTCAAGGAGCTCAAAAAGGAGATGTAAGTACTGTAAAAAATGATTCAAATATTCCATTTGTATTTGAAATGGATACAGATGAAGTTTCTCTTAACGGAGTTGAAATTGTTCAAGAAACAGAAACCGAATATCATGCAGTTCTAGAAGTCACAAACAAGACAGATAAGGATATATATTATTTTTGCGGAGAAGATTATCCAGAAGATCAAAAAGATGATGTGACAATCAAGGCTGGTCAAACTGTTGAATATATTCAAGGTGCAAAACAAGAGGAAGACGGCACTTTTACTGTTAATATATATCTTGATCTATCTTCAACTTTCCGTAATCAAAGTATGGATACAACTGTTCGTTCAATAGAAGGTGATGTACACTATGATCCAAACAAAAGTGTAGCTACACCAAATAATTTAAGAACATGGAGCCCAAAAGACGATTTCAAAGATGAATTAGAAAGTAAAACGAATGTTTTAATGGATGAACAAAATTTTAAAATCGTGCATACAGAAACAGCAGGACAAGATACATTAACTTTCACAAATTTATCAAATCATCGTGTAATGATTCTTCCAAGTCATATTGAATTAGGACCTGGTGAAGAAGCAACAATTGATGCAGTTAAAATGGAAGGATATACAGTTCTTGATTTAGATGATGTTGAAGATATTGGTAAAGCTAGTTTAGAAGACTATAACACATCAAATGACTATGGTTATGTTGATGGCGGTGGAACTGAATGGAGATACAAACAAATAGCACGTATCAATGGATTACAACTAGAACAATAATGATTCATGTTAAAGATATATAAAATCACAAACATCTTCATAAATGAATAAAGCAAAAAGATGAATTCATAATCTATTCCCTACACACATTTAAATTGAAACCATAAACAAACATGCTATAATACATATAGAAAAGGTCACAGCAGATAGCTGTCCCTTGGATTTTATGTGCTAATAAAAACTAGCTACACGTCCGGCAAGACATTTAGGTAGCTAGTTTTTATTTTGTTTCTTTCCATTGTTCTTCATCAGAACCATGACCCATTTAAATATAAATGAGATGAACGTCAATAAAAACGTACATACTGCCAATAGCAGCAT
>JAKSVJ010000186.1 GCA_024408015.1 Clostridia bacterium | reverse complement strand
CAAGAAGTATTACTATCATCTAATGAGAATATTTAGCATACACTTATGAAAGTTAACATATTTATCAAAGACTGGTTTTTGTCTACAGTTCTCTCCTTTGTAGTGTATGAAACACTATGGAATGTATTTTTATTGCATACATGGAATATATCAGATTGGAAGATTTCTTGCTTTGATATAATTTATTGTGGTTTGTTCGTCGCTATAGGTTTGAGTGTAGGAAAACTATTTTGTAAGTTTCGCTATTTTAAGTGTTTTACTTTGGGGCGGCAAATAATTTTGGTTTCAATAATTTTTACGTTGAATATGATAATAGCATGTTTATTTGAGTTTTGCTATGATAGATTTGTTCCAGCAGAGACCGACGAATTGTTCCATAATGGAATATATCTATTCTGTATTATTTCTTCGATGTTGACTTCTACACATACCATTGGGTACTATTTCTACATAATTGCAGAACAAAAAGAGCAACTGTTTCTACAAAAAAGACAGAACTTGAAAAATAAGTTAGACCCACATTTTGTATTTAACTCACTAAGTGTGTTGACAGAATTGATTCACCAAGAGCCTAAGCTGGCAGAAGAATACTGTGTTCGCTTTTCTCGTCTTTATAGACACTTATTGGTCAGTTTTGATAAAGATTATATTTCTATTAACGAATCGTTGATGTTTGTTCAGGAATATGTGAAACTGCAACAATACAGAATGGAAGGGAAAATCGAACTGGATATCAGGTGCTTTGCCAATACTTTGGAGGAATATCTGTTTCCTCTTTCCCTTCAAACGCTTGTGGAAAATTCAATCAAGCATAATATTCCAAGTGTGGGAGAAGTACTTAGAATTACAATTACACGAGATGAAAACTATATGATAGTAACTAATAATATAATTGGAGAACCTTCAACACCTCTTTCGTTTGGTATAGGATTGCAAACGTTATATCTGCAATATAAGATGAATAATCTTCCTGAACCAAGCATAGAGCATAATATGGAGATGTTTGAAGTTAGAATTATGATACTAAAAAAAATAAACAATGAATAAAATTTTGATTATTGAAGATGAGATACTGAGTGCCAACCGACTGAAGCGTATGTTACTTGATATAGATGATATGATAGAAATCTATGGGCCAATCCAATCGGTTGAAGGTGTTGTCGAAACTTTGCATACTCATAACACCTTTGATTGTATATTTGCAGACATACGTTTGAAAGAGCGACTAGTCTTTGAAGCATTTCAAGAAGTGATGCCTTGCTGTCCAGTTGTTTTTACTACTGCATACGATGAATATGCCTTAAAGGCATTCCGTAATAATGGTATTGATTACTTGTTGAAACCCATTGATGCCGATGAACTCTCTGCCGCATATTGTAAGGCGGAGCAGATCTGCGCTACAGAAACTTCTCAAAAGTTACAGTCTGTCTCAAAAGAACTGAAGTGCTATCGAGAGCGAATACTCATTGCGAAAGGAGAAGAACTCATTCCTCTCAAAGTCTCAGACATCAGTTATATACATACGGAGGGTAACATCGTGACGGCATATACATTTGATGGCGAATCGTATCTACTTAATCTGAAGATGGCAGAACTTGAAGGTATGCTTAATCCAGATGTGTTTTTCCGACTCAACCGTCAGTACATAGCACATATTGACAGCATCCAAAAAATCAATTTGTTTTTCAATAATAAACTTTGCATTAAGATAAAAGGATGTAAAGAAGATTTAATTGTGGTAAGTAAAGAGAAAAGTGCCAGTTTCCGAAATTGGCTCAATCGTTGATTCTGCCGTTTCACAAGCTAAAACGTCCATTTCACTATGTTTTGGGGTGCTAACGATTATTTCCTTTATATCTTTGCATTGCTTTACTAATTAAATTTATTATTTATTATGATTAAAAGTAATTTAAAAGTTTGTGCCATGTGCCTTTTAGTGGCTATGGCAGTAATGTCAGTTACTTCGTGTAAAGACGATGATGTAGAAGAACCCATTTTGCACGAGAACTACATTCAGGGAAAACTAAATGAGCATGTTATTGATGTACATGAAGTCAATGCGGATATCTGGGTTGAAAAGTCTAACTACGATTTCTGTTCTGCCGACCAAACAGATTTGCCTGTATGGTTTGATTGGAAAGTGGTGTTGGTTGAGACAGATGATACGATAATCACAATGAGTTTGCATATCGATCGTCTGAATGGAACCAATGAGGTAATTTATTCTCCAAATGAGGAAGATCCAATTAAGACCCAAAGTACTTGTTTCGCTACGGTAAAAGATTTGAAGAATAATACGGCCTCAATCTATCATCCTATACATTCATCCCCCATCAGTGTAGTGTGGAAAACTTTTATGTTGACAGCCGATGAGAACTATATGAACCCACAAAAAGTGTATTACTACAAATCAGAACCAGATGGACCTAGATGGCCAGGTATCCAGGGGCGTCTTTATGGTACATTAACCAGTGATGACGAATCTAAGGAACCCTTGAAGATTGATATGGAGTTCGTATTGTACTAAGCATAATCATTCTCAGATAAAAAAAGCGTCGCTGCTGTATGCAGTGGCGCTTTTTTTGTTGTCCCCTCCGGGGACTGTAGTTTTGCTTATTTTTTGCAAATCACTCCTTAAATTCTTAATTTTTTTCTTATCTTTGCAAAAAATATTAAGAAAGTGAAAATCGCGATTATAGACTATAAGGCCGGCAACATAAAGTCGGTGGAGGCCGCTCTCCAGCGTTTGGGCTGCGAGACCATCCTCACTAAGGACAAGGGCATAATCTCCAGTGCCGACAAGGTGATTTTCCCCGGAGTGGGAAACGCCGGTGCAGCCATGGAGGCCCTGAAGGCCACTGAGCTCGACACCTTTATCCCAACCCTGAAGCAGCCTGTATTGGGCATCTGCCTCGGCATGCAGCTTATGTGCCGTCACAGCCAGGAGGAGGACACCAAAGGTCTCGGCATCTTTGAGGTTGATGTTATCAAGTTCATCGCTCCCAAGGGCGAGAAGATTCCACACATGGGCTGGAACGACAT
>JAKSVJ010000185.1 GCA_024408015.1 Clostridia bacterium | reverse complement strand
AGACCATCAAACCAAACCATCACGAAGTAGCCCATCAAAAAGGTTATATAGGCGATATTAAACAAAAGGGATGCAAGGCATAATGCTTTGCATCCAATATTTTTATTATTTTTTGTTTTTAAGTGCGTACTCAATCTTGACTGAAAGACATAAAATCTTCGTTGCGGTTTCAAGATCAAGAATGGAAGGGAACGATGGAGCTATACGAATGTTTGAGTTGTTAGGGTCATTGTGATATGGATAAGCACTACCAGCAGGAGTAAGCTCAACACCACAATCCTTACAACGTTTAACAACTTCTTTTGCAACGCCTGGAACCTCAAGAGATATAAAATATCCGCCATGTGGTTTTGTCCACGAAGCTTCAGATTGTTCACTTAATTCCTTATCAAGTATCTTTTCAACAAGTTCAAATTTTGGTCTAAGGATAGACGCATGTCTCTTCATTTGTTCTTGAATACCATTAAGATCTCTAAAGAAACGTACATGTCTAAGTTGGTTAACTTTATCATAACCTATTGTTGAGATATTCATCTGCTTTTTAATCTCTTCAATATTGTTATCAGATGTAGCAAGAGCGGCAATACCACTTCCTGGGAAACTAATCTTTGAAGTGGATGTGAACTTATATACAATATCCGGATTTCCAGCTTTTCTACATTCATCGAGTATTTCAAGAAGGAAGTCCTGCTTGTCGTCATAAAGGTGATGAACAGAGTAAGCATTATCCCAATAAATTCTAAAGTCTTTAGCTTTTGGCTTTAGGTTTGCAAAACGCTTAACTGTCATATTTGAGTAAGTTGTTCCGTCTGGGTTAGAATATTTAGGAACACACCAAATCCCCTTGATTGTGTCATCTTTACTAACTAGATCTTCAATCATATCCATATCGGGACCTTCAGAAGTCATTGGTACATTGATCATTTCAATTCCAAAATATTCTGTTATTGCAAAATGACGGTCATAACCAGGAACAGGGCAAAGCCACTTAACTTTTGGTAACTTGGACCAAGGCGTAGAACCCATAACACCATGAGTCATTGCTCTTGAAATGCATTCGTACATGATATGGAGTGATGAGTTTCCGTAGATAATGATATTTTTAGCCGGAACTTCGATAATGTCACCAAGTAGTCTCTTGCATTCTTCAATGCCACCTAGAACACCATAATTTCGACAGTCAAAACCGTCTTCGCAGCTAAGAACAGTCCATGAGTTTAGTGTTTCCATCATGCCCATTGACAAGTTTAACTGTTCTTGACAAGGTTTTCCACGAGACATGTTCAATTTCAAGTTCATGGCCTTGTATTTTTCATATTTTTGCAATAATTCTTCTAATGTCTTTGTTGCCATAGTCTTCTCCTAATGGTTATTTTTGTGCACACCAGTCAAGTCGAACTCTGGAATAAAGCTATCACTTTGAGTTTCTCTATCCTGAGTAAATCCTTGAGTTATACCAATTTCCACTGCAGCTTTGACAACTTTCTCATATTCATAAGTAGTTGTCCTTCTGGCTAGCTCGTGGTATGCGATATTTGGCATAGGTGTATATTGGTTCATAATAGATACGAACACATCATTTCCATATCTATTATATATATCCTTTATTATTTTGATACTCTCTGATGATCTTCCTGGGAGTACTAGGTGTCGTATTATGACACCCTTTTTCTTTATATCGTTATTGAAAAATTGAGGTTTACCAACAATTTCGAGCATTGTATCAATTGCCCTAGTTGCAATCTTTTGATAGTCTTCAGCGTTTGAATACTTTTTAGCGATGTCTAAATCATAATACTTGTAGTCTGGAAGAAATATATCAATAAGTCCGTCAAGCATTTTGATGGTTTCTTGTTTTTCATAAGAACTACTATTCCAAACAAATGGCAAGTCAAAACCCTCTGATTTTGCTTTCCTTATACACTCAGCAATAGTAGGTGTGAAATGTGTTCCAGTAACTAAATTAATATTGTTTGCACCCTGGTCTTTTAATTCATAAAAGATTTCAACAAGGCGTTCACTTGAGATTATGTCACCGCATTTATTATTGGCGATATTGTAGTTTTGACAAAAAACGCATTTAAGATTGCATCCTTCAAAGAATATAGCACCACTACAGTCTTTTCCAGATATGCAAGGTTCTTCCCACATATGAAGAGCAGCACGGCTAATACGCAATTTGTCACTCTCACCACAATAACCAATACTTTTTGTTCTATCAATTTTACAATTTCTAGGACATAATGAACAATTTAAGTATTCACTTATCATTTCAATTTTTGATCATTAAGCCAAATGTTCATTACTAGCTTGTGTGGCAATAATTTAACCAAAAATACTTGCATTGTAGCAATGAAACCCGGAATGACGTAATCTTTGTTATTTCTCTTCAAAGCCTTCCATGTAGCCTTTGTAATTTGTTCTGGCAAATACATTGCAGCATACTTTTTAACAATTGGATCTTTTTGTTTATCAATTGCTCTATCGAAGAATCTTGACTTTGTCCAGAAAGGACATACAGCAAAAACTCTAATTCCTTTTGACTTGAGTTCTAGATTTAAAGCTCTTGAGAACAAGAGAACATAAGCCTTTGTAGCAGCATATACATTAATATATGGAATAGGCTGAAAAGCCGCAACTGATGCAATGTTGATGATTTCAGAACCTGCTGTCATATATGGAATTGTCACATAAGACATGGCTGTGAGAGCCTTACAGTTGAGGTCTATCATTCCGAGATTATCTTCAAGAGAGGACTGTTCAAATGCTTCAAATTTACCGTAACCTGAATTGTTGATTAAAGTCTTAACATTTGGTTTTTCCTCTTCAAGAATTGCAGTGTATTCTTTTATTGAATCTGGATTTGATAAATCAAGAGAAATAGTTTTAACTGGGAATGGGATTTCATTCTTCAATTCATCAAGGCGCTCTTTATTTCTAGCGATTGCCCAAACTTCATCATATGTTTTGTGATCTTTAAGTGTGATTGCGAACTGTTTTCCAATACCACTAGAAGCACCTGTAATAATTGCAATGTTTTTCATGTAAGTCTCCTTAAATTTCATCCAAGCATTTTGATACTCTTAGGAAATCATTTGTTAAGATGCAATCAGCACCTCTCTTAATCCAT
>JAKSVJ010000184.1 GCA_024408015.1 Clostridia bacterium | reverse complement strand
CATATGTCTCTTAATACTTGAAATTGTTCTGTCACTATTTGTAACAGCTTGTCTCTTAGCTACCTGACCAACAAGTCTTTCGCCATTCTTTGTAAAAGCTACTACAGAAGGTGTTGTTCTAGAGCCTTCTGGATTAGCGATAACGACAGGTTCTCCACCTTCGTATACTGCAACACAAGAGTTTGTTGTACCAAGGTCAATACCAATAATTTTTCCCATAATGTAAATCCTCCATTATATGTAAGTGTTAATTTTAATCAATTTTAGTTAGCAACTTTAACCATCGCGTGTCTGATGATTCTGTCGCCTTTTTTATATCCTTTTTGGAAAACATCTGTTATAACATTTTCTTCAAGATTATCGTCGTCAACATGCATTACTGCATTATGTAGTTCAGGATCAAACTTTTCACCAGCTTCACCGAAAGCTGTAATTCCAAGTTTTTCCATAGCTGAAGCAACTTGATTTGCTATAGCTTGAAGTCCTTTTTCTAGGTTTTCGTTATCAGAAAAAGATTTTGCTCTATCCAAGTTATCAAGAACTGGTAAAAACTCACTAAGAGCTTCTGTATATGCATCAGCATAAATGTTTTCTTTTTCTTTTAATGATCTACGTCTAAAGTTGTCATATTCTGCTGCTATTCTCAAATACTTATCATTAACATCAGCATTTTCTTCTGTCAACTTTTTGTTTTCTTGTTTGAGTTGTTCGTTTTCTTTAACAAGCTTTTTGTTTTCTGCTTTAACTTTAGAATCTTTTTTCTCAGTTTCTTTTTCGGCAACTTCTTCGGAAGTATTCTCTTCTACTTCCTCAGCTTTTACATTTTCGTCAATCATGTCTAACTCCGTTGTTTATTTTTCGTCTTCGCTTGGACTATTAAGTTGAAGCTTAAACGCATTTGATATTTTTTCTGAAAGGTAATCAACTGTAGTCACAACCTTTGAATAATCCATTCTTGATGGACCAAATACACCAATTGCTCCGACAACCTTACCTCCGACAACCACTTTCTTGTATATGAAAGCTGAGTCATCTACAATCTTTTCGTCGTTCTTACCTATGACAACGTTTACTTTGTCTTCTTCACCATCTTTCATAATGTCAAGGATGCTATCTTTATCCTCAATCATATTGAGAACTTCACGCATCTTATCAACATTAGAAAATTCAGGATACTGTAGAAGTTTACCAACGCCTTCAAATCTTACGTTTGTATCTTCGTTGCTTACAGTAACTTCATATACTGCTTTGATACAAATATCAACGAGTCTTCCAGCTGAGCCTAAACTCTTCTCCATTTGCATCATAATAGGTAATGTGATTTGTTCAGGATTAATACCTGCAACAAATTTATTAAGAAGAGCTATAAGCTGATGTAGAATATCGTCATTGATTTCAAAGTCTGTTCTAATGTGTTTTGTTTTAACATTTCCATCAGACACTCTCATAACTAGCAAAAATGAATTTGCATCTAGTAACATATGAGAAAATTGATCAACGCTCTTACTTTCTGTATCAGTTTGTACAGCAATTGTCGGATAGTTTGTCAATGATGCAACAAGTTTTGAAGCACTTTGCAAAATTGTATTCAACTCGCCAATCTTGTTCTTAAGCATATTGTTTAAAGTAACAATTTCTGATGCTGTAAGCTTATAGTTTTCCATAAGACTGTCAACATAAAATCTATATCCTAGATTTGTTGGCACTCTACCAGAAGAAGTGTGAATGTGTTCTAGATAACCCATTTCCTCAAGTTCAGCCATTTCATTTCGAATGGTTGCTGATGAGAATGGAATGTCACCACTAGACACAAGATACTTAGAACCTATAGGTTCTCCACTAGAAATATGTGTTTCAATGATAGAACGAAGAATTTGTTTTTTTCTATTGCTAAGACCATCTGAACTCAAAATATCTTTCCCCATAACCCCTCCTTATTTTTTAGCACTCAAAACATCCAAGTGCTAATTGTGCTATAAATTTACCACCAATAAATCTTTTTGTCAATACTTTTCGACACAATTTTTATCATTTTTTCACTCAAAGTGCTAAAAATCAAGTAAAAAACGCTTTTAGCACTCCATTTCGCTCATAAGTTTCAAAAAAACAATAAAAAAACAGCCAAAATTTGTTACAATCTTGGCTATTTGTTAAATAATCAATCATTAATTCCTGCTAAATCTTTGATAACTTCACCAGCAATTATTAGTCCAACAACCGATGGAACAAACGAAATTGATCCCGGGGTGATTTTCTTTGTATTTTTAGCACACTCAGTCACAGTTGATTCGTTCTCAAGTCTATACTTCACTACTTGTTTTTCGTCAATAGTAACTGGTTCTTCCGTAGAATAAACAACTTTTAGCTTTTTTATTCCATTTTTTCTACATAATTCTCTCATTACGCGTGCTAGTGGATCCACTGATGTCTTAAAGATATCAGAAACGACAAATTTTGTTGGATCAAGTTTGTTTCCCGCACCCATTGAACTAATCACTGGTACATTTTCTTTATAACAAGTCAAAACAATTTCTTTTTTTCCAGTAACAGTATCAATAGCATCTACAACATAATCATATTTAGAAAAATCGAATTGGTCTTTTGTTTCTGGCAAGAAAAATGTTTTGTATGTATTTACTTTGCAATCAGGATTAATACTTAATATTCTATCTTTTGCGACATCCACCTTGTATTTACCAATAGTATCCATTGTCGCGATAATTTGTCTGTTTATATTAGTTAAGCTAACGACATCATTATCAATTAGATCAAGTTCGCCAATACCTGTTCTGGCTAAACCTTCAACAACATATCCACCAACGCCACCTACGCCAAATATGGCAACACGAGACGCTTTTAATTTGTTCATAGCTTCTTCGCCTAGAAGAAGTTCTGATCTAGAAAACTGATTCAACATGTTAATTATCATATTCATCCAGAAAATGATGAATAACTCCCTTTTTCTTATACGCTATGACTGTATCAAGACAAACATTTTCAACACTCTTGAAAATATGATTTTCCACAAGCGGATTTGTCTTTTTTAACTCTTTTATGAGCATCTTTGTTTCAAGACGCTTTGATGTGCCTTCCTCATTATTATTTGCATTGCTGTCTTCAGTAAACTTGCATG
>JAKSVJ010000183.1 GCA_024408015.1 Clostridia bacterium | reverse complement strand
GAATAGTAATCGTGTGATGCGAGAAGTTTTCCGGATTTTAGTCTAACAAGGGAAGGGCTACCGAGATATTTTCCTACATAGCTAAAATACTCATCTTCAGAATGCAAGTAATTCACAATAGAGTAGCAATCCGGAACCCCAGTCCTTACAAGTCTAGTCTCGCTAAGAAATCCATCTATTGCTTTCACATAAAACTCATAATCTGTGTTCTCTTTAAGATTATCTAATTGTCCGCCTTCTCTTTGTATATATTGGCTTTCTAGCCATTCTTCAGTTCCACGTTCCCTATATATAATCTTGTATTTAAAATCGCAAGGAACAGTATCCATAATTTCGATAGAAAAACTAGTGTTTCCAGTTCTTATTGAAACTATGGCAAGTTTTCTAAGAAATCTATATCTATATTGAACGTATGGGCGATAGCTCCATTTTAGCAAAGACATAAAATCCCCCTAAATTACATGAGTCCTGAGAAAATTCTAAGAATAAGCTTTTTAACTATTTGATATAATTTCAATGGCTTTGAATACAATGCAGTAACTTCTCTTGATTCAGAGATCACTTTGTCAAAGTCGGCTTTAACATCGTTGACAGCATCGCAACCACAAATGAAACAACCATTTTCAAAATTATGGTACAAACTTCTATAGTCAAGGTTAATTGTTCCAATAGTTGCCATATTATCATCGCACACACACATCTTTGCATGCACAAATCCAGGTGTCCATTCATATACTTTTGCACCATCTTTTGCTACATCGTGATAATACGAACGTGTTACACTGTATACGAGTTTTTTATCTGGAATTCCTGGTGTGATAATTCTTACATCAACACCACGTTTGGCAGCGAGACCAATCGCTCTTGCCATGTTGTCCGAGATAATAAAGTATGGTGTCATGAAATAACAATACTTTGAAGCTCTGCCTAAAATGTTCAAATAAACATCTTCGCCGACCAAAGCATTCTCCATAGGCATATCTGCATATGGCTGAACAGTCCCACAGTCACCTAATGTTTCAAAATTGCTATTGATATATTTGCTACAATCTTCAAATTCCTTTGAGTTTAATGCATTCCACATTTCAAAGAACATAACTATAAGATTTGTAACAGCATCACCCTCCATTCTAATAGCGGAGTCTTTCCATGTTCCATATGGATGAGTGAAATTAAAATATTCATTTGCTATATTGTATCCACCTACATAACCTATTTTACCATCGATAATTGTCATTTTTCTATGGTCTCGGTTATTCATATATATTCTAAATATTGAGTTTAGTGGATTGAAAATACGGCATTTAATGCCTTTTTCTTTAAGTCCTTTAGCGAAGTCTGAATCAATAAAAGAGATCGACCCCACATCGTCATATATGATTCTTACTTCAACACCATGTGATACTCTTTCAACTAATACATCTTCTATCATCTTCCAAGCTTTTGCATTTTCAAAGGCATGGTATTCCATGAAAACGTATTTTTTAGCATTAGAAATATCTTCTACTAAATGGTTAAGACTATCAAGAGTGTCTGCATGATATTCCACTTTTGTATTATGACATGCTGGATATCCTGCATTTCTATAGATGTATGAAGAGATACTTGAAGTTTCGTCTATAATATCGTCTTCATCTCTTTTTAATATTGGAAACAGTTTCTCGTCAATTGATTTGAAATGCTTGTTAATTCTCTTTGTTGAAGCATTAAAGTCAACAAAGAAGAAGATTGTTATTCCGATAATAGGGAAAGTAGCTAAGAGCAATATCAAAGGGGTTTTCATTGCTGATGCTTTATCTCTTGCGTAAATATATATCGCTATGAGAATGGCAATAACACTAGAAACTGCTTCGATAGTTGTTGAGAGTCTACTCAAACTTGTAAAAAGCAAGGCAATCAAGACGAGTTGGAACAACATTGATATTGCAACAAATGTCATTCTCAAAAAACCATTTTTATTCGAGAATCTTTTCTCGATGGTGTTTTTACTCATTTTTACCCTCTCTTATCCGAAATGTTTATTTTTTGTTTGTGAGCTTGAACAATTCCTCGGTTGCAAGTCTTGCCTTGGCAACAATTGCTGATTTTTGATCTTTTGGGAAACAATAGTACTGAACTTTAGTATCTCCAATTGAAATCATATCACCAAGCTCATACCAAAAATAGTCAGCATATAGGCTATATGATGTATTTGCTTTCTTTGAAAAATGAAGCTTATTGTCACAACCATTTAATTCAAAACCGCTAGTTGTGTGTTCAAGAACACCATCGCCAATTTTATACATGCTTTTGGTATCAGAAAGAGCTAATATGTCAACATCATACTTTTGATAATATGTATTGTTTTCAATTTCTTCTTTGACACATTCTCTTTCCCATTTGTACCAATCAGTCACAAACTCAAACTCAGTTTCTCCGTCGTTTGCTTTGAGTTTACCAAGTTCTGTTAATTCGTAACTCTTGTTACAATTATTGCATTTTATTGTGGTGCCTAAGCCAAGCATCTTTCCTTCAGTTTTGCAACAAGGACACTTGTACAAAGCTCTATGAAGTCCATCTGCTCTAAATGGTTCTGTTATTTTGATGCCTTTTTCAAATTGTTCTTTGAAATGATCATAACTGAATTCGGCACAAATCATGTTATTGATATCTTCAGCTGACATTGTCTTTGTGTCTTCTTTTGACAAAACATATTTTACATCAGCTGAAACATCAACTTGTCTTTTTTGTAGGTTGTTGTATAGTGGGTCTCTCAAGAAAGCACCATGAGTCTTTATTATCACAACAGGAACTTGCATGAGTTTTATGCATTTTCCAAGGCTTTGTGGCAATGGTGTTTCTGTTCCATCAAAGCTATAGCTAGCCTCAGGGAACATAATCACAGATTCGTGGAGTTTATCAAAACAATATTTCAATATCGGTAACAAATTTGTCGGTTGGAATACAACCAATCGCTCTCATAATTCCATCTTTGCCAACAAATCCATCACGTGTACAAACTATGTGATATCCAATATCGGAAAACAAAGTTGCAACTATCTGTAGATCAGTGAAGCTTGAATGGTTCATTAAGACAAGACATGGCTCACCTTTTGAGAGCTTGTCCATATCTGTTTTATTGCATTTAAAATTTGTATCTTTTAATTCT
>JAKSVJ010000182.1 GCA_024408015.1 Clostridia bacterium | reverse complement strand
CAATAACATTTCTGGCATTTTCTATAACAAAAAATATGCTATTGGTGGTGTATTCTTTGTCATAGCAATATTAATTTGTTATTCCGTAATCACAAGACTTGTTAACGACGAAGCAATACTAATTGGAACAAAAAAAGCTCTTGGTTTTAGAAAAAAAGAGCTCATCTCAACTTATCTTGCCTTCTCTTTAATCTCATCTGGTATCGGAATTGTACTCGGCATTGCAGTTGCAATGGTTCTTGAAAAAATCATGGTACCTGTAGTACTAATCAGCAACTATTCAGTAGACATCAACACCTCATATTTCGGTATTGAACTTGTACTAATAATAACTGCAATTACATTTATACTCATAACCGCGATTACTTATTTAGGAAGTAGCAGCATAATAAAAAAGAATGCCTTAAAGTTACTTCAAGGCAACGTAGATAACGAAAACAAAAAACAATTTAGCAATAAAAAATCAGTATCTAAAGCCAAGTTGTCTTTATTCTACAAGACCATCATTAGAAACTTTAAGCAAGACGGTAAGAGAATATTCGCAACTGTTATAGGTATTTCTTCATCAATTGCCTTAATAACTGCATCATTTTCTCTTAAGATTACAATGCAAAAATCTTTTGATATACACTTCAATGAGTATATCAAATATGACTCTATCGTGTTCATTGATTCCAATGTTGAAAATGCTTACGATAATCTAGTTGAACACTTTGAAGAACAAAACATCAAATACACTCCTGTGTACAAAGAGTTTGTCACATACCATATTGATGACAGTGACGCAATTATCGGTGATATGTTCGTATATTATAATGACGACTCATTCAACGAATTGGTTACAGTGCAACCATCAAAAAAGAATTCATCATTTAACAACAAAGGATTTTGGTTCCCTGAAAGTTATCAAAAAGATTTCAAGTGTAAGGATGATGCGCTCATATCTTTAGTTGATTCTAAAGGTAATGTAACTGATTTCAACTCAACTGGATTCTACAAATACTACAATTACTATAGCGCTACATTTGTTGACTATGATACATATTCAAAAACTTTTGATAATCAAGTTGAGCCTAATGCATTCTTAATCAACAGAAACGGCGAAGAAATAAATGCATTTATAGAGCAAATGAAAACTGTTAAAGGACATTTGTATACATTTGACTCATACGGAAAAACCGTTAAAGATATGTCTGTATTTAATTTGGTAACAACTATACTCTTCGCTCTTTATGCACTTGCAACTTTACTTTTGGCAATATTCGTCATTTTGAACCTATTTGTTACACATGTTAAAGAGAAAAAGCGTGAACTCATCGTTCTAATGATAAATGGCTACTCTAAAAAGGATGTTGCAAAATACATTTACCTTGACATTATTTTGTTAACATTGATATCAATTGTTGTAGGTTCCCTACTAGGAGCTCTACTTTCTTGGTTTGGTCAAGTGTCTATTGAATCAACAACAATGTACTTATTGCATGAGACAGATATTCTATCAATAGCTCTTGGTAATGTAATTGGTATAGCACTTGTTTTTATCATGACTCTCATTTCATTAAAAGAAATTGGCAAGTTTAAATTAAAAGACATTAACAACAATTAAAGATTAAACACTACAACACAACAAAAAAAGAAAATGGAGAACTAATGAAAACTTTAGTATGCACATTTGCTTCATCTAAGTATTGGACTGATAAAGACGAACTAAATGAGGTTTTCTCAATTATCCAATCAAAATTTCAAGACAAAACGTTTGTAACCTTTGTCGATAATGTTCCAAGCACTCAAGTTAACTATAAAGAATTTGATGATGTAACTATTGTGGTTATGAGTGGTTCTACACAACCTGATATTTTAGAGTGTGCAAGTCACTTTGAGAAAATTGTATTGTTTGCAGGTTATGTTCCTGGAAACTTCCCTATCAATATTACTGACTTAATGCTTTGCAAAAATGCTGGTCCTACACTTATGGACACATACGGAACATTGAAACGTGAACCAAACAAAGTTGTATCAATGCAAAAAAACTTCAAGTCATATGAAGCTTTTATGAAAGTGCTGAATGCTTACGACTACGTTAAAAATAGTAAGGTTACTGTTATTAAAGGTCCAGAACCTTGGGTAATAAGTACTTGTAGAGACACAAAAGATTACGAAAAAACACTTGGTTTAAATATTAATGTTACAAGTCAAGAAGAACTCTTAAATATCTACAAAGAAACAACTGATGATGAAGCAAAATACATCTACGACTATTATTTGTTAGATCCTGTTGAAATTATTGAGCCAACAAATGAAACAATAATGAGCTGTGCACGAATGGCAAAAGCAATGATTAAGCTCATTGAAAAGCATAATTCATGTGGTCTTGCGATTGCTTGTTTTGACTTAATCAAACAGTCTGGAATAAACCCATGTATTGGCGTTAGTTACATCAATAGCGAAACTGAGTATTTTGCGGCATGCGAAGGTGATGTTGACAGTGCAATCACAATGTTACTTATGCATGGTTTGACAAATGAAAAACCATTCATGGCAAATCCTTGTTTGCAAGAAGATGATTCAATCAATTTTGCTCACTGTACAGCCCCTGTAAAATTACATGGAAAAAGACAGTCTTACATCTTGAGAAATCATCACGAAACAGGAGTCGGAACATCAATTCGAGTTCTCTACCCAGAAAATATGAATGTGACATTGCTACGCTATTCTGGTGTTAATAATGTGTTGACAATCAATAAGGGCATTACTGTAAAAGGCCGATACGAGCCAAATTGCAGAACACAAATATGCATTAAGCTAAATGATTTTGATAAATACATTGACACAGTTCAAGGATGTCACCAAGTTATTTCTTTTGATGATATAGAAAAAGAAATAACAGATTTGTGCAAACTGTTAAGAATAAAAGTCATCTAAAATAACGTACCCAAAAGAGATTTAATTCCCTTTAGGGCGCTGTTGATAGCGATGGGTAATTCGCTAAAAAATCACATGTAACAGTTACTGAGTTTTTTACATTCAATTACATTATCTTGTGATGATTAGAGCGTCAAAAGGTATACTTTTTAGCTCTTGTGAATGGAAAACCATCCACATGCTAGGTCACGACGCATTAGACATATAAGCAGGCTTCGGTCTGCTTTTTTTGTCTTACATTTAATTTGGATTCT
>JAKSVJ010000181.1 GCA_024408015.1 Clostridia bacterium | reverse complement strand
AAAGAAAAAAATAGAACTTGGGTCAAAATCACTATCGAGTTCAGCTCTTGTCAAAACTGAACCATCATAATCCATGAATAATAAAGTGATAGCGGATGACTCGTTGCTTACTTGAGCTACAACATCATTAATAATTGTTACATAATCCTTAACAATTACTTTTTCAGTCAATCTTTCTTTATCAACATCTTCTGCTAATGCTTTTTCAATGTCACTAAGTACCAAATCCTCTGGCTTTTTGGACGGAGGATTTACATCTTTTGGCTTCTCCGGAGCAATCGGTTCTTCAACTACACCAGGATCTGCAACGGGATATGGTTCAATCATTGAATAATCTGGTTTCCCTGGCTCAGCAACAAAAGCCGGCCATTTATAATCAGTTGGATCATTTGGATTGACCAAAGCAGTATCGTATGCGCCTAAATAAAATACAAATCTTTTAATCTTAACTTGTTGTTCTGGTGTCAAGTTAGCTGCTTCCATAGCCCAAGAGAAGGACTTGTTGTTCAAGATTATATTCATACTGTTATATAGAGAATGAATATTCTCCTTATAAACAGCATAATTAGTCTTGTACCAATTGAACATTTTTTCTCTTGTGCTTAAGGTGTTATATGTATTTAGTAAATCTGTCAAAACTACAAGTCTAGCCTCACAATTTGAGAACTCTTTGGCTGCATTACCAAACATTAATTTTAATGTAGACTCGCCAACACTATTAACTCTATCGTATACAATTTTTAAGCCTGTACCAGTAATCATATGAGCCATTGACACACCGTCAACACCGTTTCCGAGATCAGGTTTTTTCTCAAATACAGTATCCATAGTTGTCAAGAAATTCTCACACAAGCTTTTGCTTATTGAATATTGTTGCCACTCAGCATACATTTCAGCATAATTTGTCTTTAATAGTTCATTGTAGTCAAATGCTGCTTTTTTTAACAAATATTCGTCATATTCCGCTTTGTCTATAACCCATTTAGAATAAATACCGGAATCTTCGAGGTATTTGGTCATTGCCAAATCATACTCTTCCATATCTTTCAAATACTGATTATAGTTTTTCAACTGGTTGTTATAAATACCCATTTCAAAGTCGTATGCACTTATTATTGCAGATGTTTCAAATCCCACTCTAAATGCTTCATTTACGATGACACTATATATTTCATATGGTATTTGTATCTCAGCTATGTACCTAACGGTTGCATAAAATTTTTGATCAAATTCTATATTTTTAATTGTGCCAACATAACGGCCATCTTCTTCATTGAGCTTTGTAACGCCCTGTCTATATGAAGCGTTAACTGGTATCCACGTCACATTCTTTCCGTTTTCAGCGGTGTATGAATATGATTGTGCCTCCACACGAATTTCATTTTCCGAAACTTTTATAACATTAACATGGCCGCTAGGAATAGCATAGCCATACTCCATTTCAAACTCACCATACTTGTTATTCAAAAAGACCAATTCAGATGCTGTGCAAGTCTTATTGCCTATTTGAGCAGCAATCTCGGCAAATGTCATTTTTTTAGACATAGCCAAATAATTTCCGTCTCTAAAGTCCAACATGGAGTTGTAGTCGGATCCTTCAGCAAATACATTGATTGAAAACAATGCACTTGTTAAAAATAAAACTGAAAGTAATAAAGATATAATTTTTTTCATGATCAAGCCGCTACTTTCCCAAATTTATTTGTACATCTTCATAGTATTTTAATGCAGTATCAAAATCTTCTCTGCTAAAATCAGGCCACAAAGTATCAATAAAATATAGTTCAGAATAAACCGATAACCAAGGGAAATAGTTACTCAAACGCTTATTTCCACCAGTTCTAATGACCATATCAATATCTGGCATTATCTTTGAGTCCATATAGTTTTGGAATACTATTTCATCAATTTCTCCAAGAGTTAATTTGCCATCAAGCAAATCCTGGCCTAAAGCCTTAACACCTCTAACTATCTCATCTCTTCCGCCATAGCCAAGCGCGATAAAAAGATTTAAATTTGTGCAATTTTCAGTTGCTTTTTCGGCTTTGTTTATAACATCTAGGGATTCCTCACTAAGGAGTGATCTATTACCAATTATATAGATTCTAACACCATCTCTTAAACAATGGTCAAGTTCTCTTGCAAAAAATTCACCTAATATCTTGAATATACCATCAACTTCATAACTTGATCTTTTGAAGTTTTCAGTTGAGAATGCGTATACTGATAGATTTTTTACACCAACCTCTATACACCATTCGCAAACATCAATAATTCTATTAGCTCCTCTATTATGTCCTTCCAGAACTGAAGAAAAAGCATGTTTTCTTGCCCATCTTCTATTACCGTCCATGATTATTCCCAAATGATTTATTACATTACTCATTATGAGACCTCCAAGTATATATATTATTAGAGACAACACTTTCCTATTTTATTTCAAATTACATTATACCTATATACATCTAATTAATCAAGTTTTTTCTACATTACAAAGAAAAAGCCACTGTTACGTGCGTTACGCACAAAAAATCTTCAAAATAAACATTTTTTTCAAAAAGTATTGACACATTTATCGTTTTATGATAGAATTCTTGAGCACTTGGAAAACGCCGGAGTGGCGAAACTGGCAGACGCCCGGGACTTAAAATCCCGTGGGACCAAAATCCCGTGCCGGTTCGATTCCGGTCTCCGGCACCAATTGAATATCGCGGAGTAGAGCAGCTTGGTAGCTCGTCGGGCTCATAACCCGGAGGTCATGTGGTTCAAATCCCATCTCCGCAACCAACACGTGTGTGCAAAAAGTGCACAGACAAAATCCCCAGATTCCACGAAGGTTTCTGGGGATTTTTCATGTCAAAAAAGCATCAAAAAGCATCTGTTAATCACGACGTCTCACTAAGCATTTTTGTGTGAGATTCCTCCCAAAAAGAAAAAATGTAAAAAAAGTATCCATTTTTCTTTTTTTGTCGTATACTAGAGCATAAAAAGAAGCACAGCTAAATGTACAATTTTGCTTTCACCAAACGATTGAAAGTTAATTCTTGCATCGCTGTTTAAAGGAGAATTTGTGAAATATATACTGAATGAAAAAATGGCACTCCGCTCTTGGTGGATTGTGCCCTACGCCTACTATACAAAGAACAATTTTCTAGCAAAAGGACTCAAAAAAGAGATGTT
>JAKSVJ010000180.1 GCA_024408015.1 Clostridia bacterium | reverse complement strand
TGGGTGCTAGAATGCAGTAAACCGTTGATAAAGAGAAGTAAGTTAAATCCCTTTTCACCCAGAGAGTTGCAGATAGTGAGATTGCAGCAGGAAACATTTAGCCGAATGGACTTTTGAGGGCAAACAGAAATGCATAAGCATAGTATGGGCGCCGGAGCGAAACCTCCGTAAACAATGATCCGCAAATGTTAGTTTGCGAAAAGTGGACACATTAATTTGTGTCAAGCCGGGTGGCACCACAAGATTGAAATTCAATCCTGTCCCAGCATTTAATGCTAGGACGGGATTTTTTGTTTTTTAACAAAAAGAAAGGAAAAAACCATGAAAAAATTAATCGCAATCATTCTCTCAATCGCATTTGTATGCTGTATGTTCACAGCATGCGGAAAAACACCTACTGACGGCAAAAAAACATACAAAATTGGTATTTGCAATTTCGTAGATGACGCTTCCCTCAATCAGATTTGTGATAACATCAAAGCTACTTTTGCTGCTGCTGAAACAGACGAAGTAAAATTCGAAGTTCTTTACGACAACTGTAACACAGATTCAAATGTTATGTCTCAAATCATTGCAAACTTCATTGCATCAGGCGTTGATCTCATGATCGGTATTGCTACTCCAGTTGCTATGCAAATGCAGGCTGCTACAGAAGATAACAAGATTCCAGTAGTATTCGCTGCTGTTTCAGACCCTGTAGCTTGTGATGTTGTTGACACTCTTGAAGTTCCAGGTGCAAATATCACAGGTACATCAGACTATCTTGATACAAATGCTATCATGAACCTCATCTTCGCTCAAAACCCATCAGCTAAAAAGATCGGTCTTCTCTACGACTTAGGTCAGGATTCATCAACAACATCTATCGCAGCTGCTAAAGAATATCTTAACAAAAAAGGTGTTGAAATAATCGAAAAAACAGGTACAAATGTTCCTGAAATTGAACTTGCTGCTGATGCTCTTATCGCAGCTAATGTAGATGCAATCTTCACTCCATCAGATAATACAGTTATGACAGCAGAACTTTCAATCTATGAAAAACTCGCTGCAGCTAAGATTCCACACTATGCAGGTGCTGACTCATTTGCTCTTAATGGTGCATTCTGTGGTTATGGCGTTGACTACGCTAACCTCGGTGTAGAAACAGCAAAGATGGCAATCGACATTTTGACAAATGGAAAAGACGTATCAAAATACCCAGTAAAAACATTTGATAACGGTACAGCTACAGTAAACACAGACATTTGCGAAATTCTCGGCATCAATTACGAAGATATCGTAACAGCTTTCACACCTTATTGCACAAAAGTTCAGAGCATTAAGACAGCAGAAAGCTTCAATTAATAACTCATTAGGAGACACTAAATGTCAATATCAATGATTTGGGAGCTTGCCAAAAACGCTCTTCAATTAGGATTAATAAGCTCACTTACAGTATTATCACTGTTTTTGAGTTACTCGATGCTTAATGTCTGCGACCTATCAACTGACGGATGCTTCACACTTGGAGCGTCCGTTGGCGCTGTTATAGCAATCGCAGGACATCCATATTTATCAATACCTGTAGCAATGCTTGCAGGTGTTGTATCAGGTTTTGTTACAGCAATTTTGCAAACAAAGATGGGTATCAATAGCCTATTAGCAGGTATCATAGTTAACACTGGTCTTTACTCAATTAATATAGCTATTATGGGTAATTCCGCTATGCTTAACATGAATAAAACAGAAACAATTTTCACCAAAGTTAAATCTCTTTTATCTGGAACTTTCCTTTCAACATCTAATATATTAATCACGGCGATTGTTTTTGTTGCATTAGCACTAGTATTGTTAACATTATTCCTAAAAACGAAATTGGGACTTGCCATTCGTGCAACTGGTAATAATCCTGATATGGTTAGATCTTCCTCAATTAATCCAACATTTACAACTATTGTTGGATTGTGCCTTTCCAACTCTTTAACAGCCCTTTCTGGTTGTTTGTTGGCACAGTCACAAAAATCCACAAACATTGATATTGGCTCGGGCATGGTTACAGTTGCTCTTGCTTCCCTACTTATAGGTGGAGCATTCCTTGGTAAAAAAAGTATACCAGTAAGAGCTATTGGCGTAGTTCTCGGAGCTATAATTTTTAGATTAGTTTACACTATTGCACTCCGTCTACAAATGCCTGCATCTATGCTAAATCTTGTATCTTCTATTATAGTAATTATCGCAATTTCCGGTCCTTACCTAAAGACCCAATTCCCTCTTATTTTGAAAAAGCTTCAAATGCTGAAGAAAAAAGGAGGAAACAATGCTTAAACTTATTGATGTTAATAAGACTTTTAACGCTAAAACAGTTAATGAAAAGAAAGCTTTAATCAACTTGTCTTTAGACGTAAAAGATGGTGATTTTATCACTATTATTGGTTCTAATGGTGCTGGAAAATCAACTTTATTTAATGCAATCAGTGGTACATTTTATATTGATCAAGGTTCAATTATTCTTGATGGAAAAGATATAACCATGACGCCAGATCACATACGAGCAAGACAAATAGGTAGACTATTCCAAGATCCCATGAAAGGCACTGCTCCTGACATGACTATTGAAGAAAATCTAGCCCTTGCTGCCGGAAAAGGCGGCTGGTTGAGTCATATTTCTAATGCAGAAAAGAATGACTTTAGAGAGCGCATTTCTCTTCTAAAAATGGGTCTAGAAGATAGAATGAAGAATCCAGTTGGAACTCTTTCTGGAGGTCAACGACAAGCAGTAACTTTATTGATGGCAACAATAAATCCACCTAAGATTTTACTACTCGATGAACATACAGCTGCCCTTGATCCTGGCACAGCAGAGAAAGTTCTTGACTTAACAAAAAAAATAGTTGAAGAGAACAAATTAACTTGCTTAATGGTAACTCATAATATGGAGTCTGCTCTTTCCCTAGGTAATAGGACAATCATGATGGAACAAGGTCGAATTCTTCTCGATATTGAAGGCGATCAACGTTCAAAACTCGGAGTAAATGATCTCCTAAATATGTTCAAAGATGCATCTGGAAAGGCATTGAATAACGATAGAATGTTATTATCTTAAAACACAAAAAAGGGGATGTGAAAAAACAGATTTTTAATTAAGTCTGTTTGAACACATCCTCCATTTTTATTCAATTAAATGTGGAAAACTCAAAAAAAGCGCAAAA
>JAKSVJ010000018.1 GCA_024408015.1 Clostridia bacterium | reverse complement strand
GGTTATAAAGTACTTCCAAAGAAGGTTACAATTTTGTCAACTGGAGAAGAGATAAAATGCGAACTAGTTAACCAGAGTTTAAGATTCCACAATCTTCCAAAAGAGGCTCCTGACAAAATATGCGGAGTTACCGTATTAAAGATGGAATTTGACGATGTTCCTCAATATGCAAGAGCAAGTCACTATCCACAAATTAACTACGGAAGCAATCTAGAATGATTCAACCACAAAAAGGCACGAGTTTTGCTCGTGCCTTTAGTCGTTTTATCAAAAAAATGAATGTAAAAATTAGATTCTTTCTTGCAAAGAAAAACGATACTTTTTGTAAAAATCTTCAAAACAATCATTATCAATTGCTTCTCTGATTTTAGCCATAAGTTCATTATAGAAATACAAATTATGAAGAACCGCCAATCTCATACCAAGCATTTCGTCAACTTTTAATAAATGTCTTATATATCCTCTAGAATAATTCTTACATGCAGGGCAACCGCAGTTTGGATCAATAGGAGCAGAGTCGGTTTTGTATTTTTCGTTGTTAATGTTCATGGTACCATTCCATGTGAAGATATAGCCATGTCTTGCATTTCTACTAGGCATAACACAATCAAAGAAATCTACGCCACGATAAACGCCTTCTATAATATTCCAAGGAGTACCAACGCCCATTAGGTATCTAGGCTTATCTTTTGGCATAAATGGCTCAATTTGCTCAATAATATGGTACATAACCTCAGTTTCTTCGCCAACAGCAAGTCCACCGATAGCATAACCATCACAACCCATCTCTGCAATTGTTTTCATGTGGTCGATTCTCAAATCATCATATGTGCCACCCTGGTTAATGCCAAATAATAGTTGATTCTTGTTTATTGTTTCCGGAAGTGAATTTAATCTTTTCATCTCTTTAAGACAACGATCAAGCCATCTAGTTGTACGCTCAACAGAGTTCTTAACATAATCATAAGGTGATGGGTTTTCAACACATTCATCAAAAGCCATTGCTATTGTTGAGGCTATATGAGACTGAATTTGCATACTTTGTTCTGGACCCATAAATATTTTTTTACCATCAATATGAGATGCAAAGTTTACGCCTTCTTCAGTAATCTTTCTCAGTTGCGCTAAAGAGAAAACTTGAAAGCCGCCACTATCAGTAAGTACTGGTCTGTCCCAATTGAAAAATTTATGAATTCCGCCCATTTGATAAATTACATCATCTCCTGGTCTTACATGTAAATGATATGTGTTCGACAGCTCAACTTGACAACCGATTTCTTTTAGATCAGTTGTTGATACACCTCCCTTTATTGCAGCAGAAGTACCAACATTCATAAAAACAGGTGTTTCTATTGAACCATGAACTGTTTCCATATGACCACGTCTAGCATGACCATTCATTTTTATCAATTTAAACATTTACTTAATCCTTCCAAACCTTGTATCCAAATCGCGTTTCTTTATTTCATACGCAACAGGTCTTCCGTGTGGGCAATATTTTATACAATCATATCTAAAAATATTATCACAAATCCATTTAATAGTTTCATCATCATAATGTCTTCCCGCTTTTATTGACATTTTACATGATGTTTGATAAAGTGCCTTCTCAAATACAGTTCGTTTCTGTATCTCTATAGGTGTGCCATTTTCAAGTAACTCTGAAATCATTTTTTCAAACAATTCTCTACCACTTGTAAAATTGTAATCGATTGGCATACCTGTTATTGTGACACATTTATCATTAATCTCAAAGGTAAAACCGACATCAGTTAATTCGTTTTTATACTGATTAACCATGTCTATCTCAGAGTCCATCAAGTCCAACTTCAAACCACTTAACAACAATTGTGTATTTGGAGTCAAGTTTGTCATCCCAACTCTAAGCTTTTCAAAATTAATACGTTCATGAGCAGCGTGTTTATCAATCAACAGCATTTTGTCTTCATACTCAACGATGATATATGAATCAAACACCTCACCTGCTATCTTATAGTTCGGTATTTCATTGGCTATTTTATTTGGTATTTGAGCGTCAGTGTTGATAGTATTAGTTTTTACTTCTAATTTTTCTTCAAGAATATTCTTGTTTTCATAAACCATATCATCAGCATCTACCGACAAACCTTGGTATGTAGGCATATCATGTGATTTGCTTTGATTGCTAGCTTTTGATGTGCTTGGTTTATAGTCAATTACTACTTCTTTTTCGCTAGTTTCATTACTCGCTTGTTTAGGCGTAGTAACATTGATAGACAAAGGCTTTTCTATTTCCTTTGGTATTTCAATTTTTATCTCAACTGGTTTGATAACAGTATCAATGCTTAACTGCTCTGATATTTTTTCTCCTCTTTCTTTAACGGGAGCAAATGCTTCAGTTATTTTTGCATTATTAAGTTGAGTAGAGATTGATGGCTTATTATCCACTAGAGTCGGTCTTTGTAAACGTGTTTCATAAGCACTTCTAACAGAATAGTATACAGCTGAGAATATGCTCTTTTCGTCAGAAAACTTAACTTCAAGTTTAGAAGGATGAATATTCACATCAACATAAGCACTATGAATTGTAATATTCAAAACACAAGCTGGATATCTTCCAACTGGTATATATGTCTCGCCAGCTTGGTCTAATGCTGCTGACATAATTTTGGATCTAACAGGTCTTCCATTAACAAAGAATATTTGCATTGACCTGTTTCCTCTTGCAAATGTTGGGGCTGAAACAAAACCATTGACAGTTATACCACCACTTGAGGATGAAACTGGTGTCAATGAATTTGCGAATTCCCTTCCATACACTGAATAAATAGCATCTGATAATTTTCCATTTCCATTTGATGAGAACCTCATACTACCATCAGCGATAAATTTAAATGAGATATCTGGATGTGAAACTGCTTCTTTTTCAATTGAACTTTGCACTTCCCTTAATTCTGACATATCTGACTTCAAAAATTTAAGTCTTGCTGGTGTTGTCGCAAACAATCCTTCGCATATAATAGTTGTACCATTAGGGCAACCAACTTCAGCAACTTTAGGAGCAGAACCGTATTCCATTGACAACGAAGTTCCAGAAGGGTCATCTTTTTTCTTTGTTAGCATTCTAAACTTAGTGACAGCAGATATAGCTGCTAATGCCTCTCCTCTAAAGCCCAATGTCAATATTTGATTTAAGTCTTTTGCTGTTTTTATTTTACTTGTTGCATGACGTTTTACGGAAAGAATAGCATCCTCTCCACTCATACCACAGCCATCATCTGTTACTCTAAATAAAGCAATTCCGCCTTTTTGGATTTCAACTGTGATATTACGAGCGCCCGCATCTATTGAGTTTTCAACCAGTTCTTTTATTGCCGCAGCCGGTCTTTCAACAACCTCACCTGCTGCAATAAGATTGGCAACACTTATATCTAGAACATTGATTTGTCCCAAAATATTTCTCCTTAATGTAATATTTTCTTCAATTCAAAAATCAAATTTAGAGCTTCTAGTGGAGTCAAAGTATTAATGTCGCAATCACGGAGTTTTTGACATACTTCAGCTTCCTCAAAATTCTCAAATGTAATTTGATCGTCATTTTTGGTTTTAACTTTTGCTGTTACTGTTGGAGCTGCCCCATTCTCTATTAAATAGTTTAGTATGTCTTTCGCTCTCTTTGTAACCTCATTAGGCACACCAGCCAATTTAGCAACTTCTATACCATAGCTGTCGTCAGCTGCACCTCTTACTATCTTTCTTAAGAAAGTTATTGTATCGCCTTTCTTTTTGGCTGCTATATTGTAATTAACAACGCCTTCTATTTCATTTTCCAACGATGTTAATTCATGGTAGTGAGTCGCAAATAGTGTTTTTGCTCCAATTTTCTTACCAGCAGTATATTCAGCAACTGCTTTAGCTATGCTCATACCATCGTATGTACTTGTACCACGGCCAATCTCATCATATATAATTAGGCTTTGCTTGGTTGCATTTTCAAGTATATAAGCAACTTCACTCATCTCAAGCATGAATGTTGATTGTCCCATTGCTAAGTCATCAGACGCACCAACTCTTGTAAATATTTTATCAATTGTTGATATTCTAGCTTCTCTAGCTGGAACAAAAGAACCAATTTGAGCCATAACACAAATAAGAGCAACTTGTCTCATATAAGTTGATTTACCGGCCATATTTGGGCCTGTTATTAGCATAAATCTACTATTCTTGCCATTGAGTTCAGTATCATTAGGAACAAAAAATGAATCTTTTGAAAACTGTTCAACAACAGGATGACGACCATCAACAATACTAATAGTATCACCATAAGTAACTTCAGGTCTTGTGTAATTATTTTGAGATGCTGCTTCTGCTAATGAACAAAATACATCAAGTTTAGCAAGCATTGATGCTGTTGATTGAATTCTATGGATGTTTTCCGCAATCTTCAATCTCAAGTCAACAAAAGCTTGATATTCTAGTGCAGTCAATTTGTCATTTGCTCCAAGCAACTGAGTCTCAAGTTCTTTCAACTCCTGAGTTATGTAACGCTCTCCATTTGTTAATGTTTGCTTACGAATAAAACGTTCTGGTACTTGATCCACAAATGATTTGGAGACTTCAATATAATACCCAAATACTTTATTATAACCAACCTTTAATGTTCTTATTCCAGTATTATTTCTCTCGTCTTCTTCCATTTTTGATAGCCATTCTTTGCTATTAAAAAGAATAGAACGGAAATGGTCTATGTCTGGGCTAAATCCACCCTTAATAAATCCGCCTTCACGAATTGATAGCGGTGGATCTTCAACAATCGAAGCATCAATGAGTTGACATATATCCTCAAGGCTATCCATGTTGTCATATATGGATTTAAGTTCTTCACTATGACAATTTGATATAAGAGCCTTAATTTGAGGTACCCTATTACAAGTTTGCCAAATAGCTCTCATATCTTTTGGATTAGCTGAGCCGTAAGCAATTTTTGTTATAAGTCTCTCTAAATCCAATATACCAGTCATTGATTCAAAAATTTCAGATCTTATAACAACATTGTCATATAATTCGGCAACTGCTTCTTGTCTTTTATTAATCTTAACTGGGTTTCTCAATGGAAAATCAATGAATTTTCTAAGCATTCTAGCGCCTGCTGCAGTTTTGGTTTTATCCAAAACCCATAGAAGTGTTCCTCTACGTTCAGCTCTACGCATAGTTTCACATAACTCAAGATTTCTTCTTGAGTTTACATCTATTTCCAAATATTCGCCATTTTTGTAATAATTAACCGCGCTAATATTTGATAATTCGTTCTTTTGAGTTTCCTCTGCATATGAGATAATAGCCCCAAATGCTCTCAATGATACATTCTCTGAATCCGAAAATTCTATTGGTGATGATGTTAATCTATTTTGTGCTTCATCATAAGCCTTTCGACCATCAAAACGAATATCTTCATTTTCATTCACCAAACATTGGATTCTTGTCTTTAAAAAGTTACCAACTACCCCCAACTCTCCGAGTGAACAATTTATTACCGCCTCACTAGGAGAATGTGTACCAAGTTCAGCCATTAGCTTTTCTAATTTTGTATCCCCGGAAAATTCAGTTGCAGATACATCACCAGTTGAAATGTCAGCAAAAGCAACGCCAACATTGTCACCATCAAGACAAATTGAACAAATATAGTTATTCTTCTTTTCGTCCAAAAATGATGACTCAGTAATCGTACCAGGAGTTATCATTTTTATAACTTCTCTTTTAACTAGTCCCTTTGCTAAAGCTGGGTCCTCCATTTGTTCACAAATAGCAACTTTATATCCCTTAGAAACTAGTCTGCCTATATAGTTATCAACAGCATGAAAAGGAACACCGCACATTGGTGCTCTTTCCTCATCGCCATTATCTCTACCGGTTAATACTAAATCTAGTGCTTGTGATGCTGCTTTTGCATCATCATAAAACATCTCATAGAAATCACCGATGCGATACATTAATATGTATTCTTTATAGTTCTCTTTGATATCGAGATACTGTTGCATCATCGGGGTCATAAGCTATCCTCTCACTCCACTATATTGCCATAAAGTGCAAAAGCTGCACCTTCTGTAATCTTAATATTTACAAACTTTCCTTTATTGGAAATATCACCATCAAACAAAACAATCTTATTTCCTTCAGTTCTTCCTGTAAGTTTATCTTTGTTTGTTTTGCTTTCGCCTTCGCATAATACTCTTAATGTTTTTCCAACATCAGCTTTATTATTCTCTTCGGCATAAACCTCTTGAGCCTTTATTAATCTTGAGAATCTTTCTGATTTTACGCTATCTTCAATTTGATTATCCATTTTAGCTGCAGGAGTGCCGTCACGTTTTGAATAAATGAAAGAAAATAGCATATCATATTTAACTTTTTCCAATACTTTTAATGTATCGTCAAAATCTTCTTCTGTCTCACCTGGGAATCCTACGATTATATCAGTTGAAATTGAAATATCAGGCATTTTGCTTCTCATATAATCAATTAATGATAAATATTGATCTAGAGTATAATGTCTATTCATTTCCTTGAGCAATCTATCGCTACCAGATTGAATTGGTAAATGGAAGTGTTTAGCAACATGTTTTTCCTTGGCCATAACATCAATGAGTTTTTTAGATGCATCTTTCGGATGACTGGTCATAAATCTAATTATATAATCGCCATCAATTTTGCAAATTCTCTCAAGAAGATCAGCAAAATCGCATTCATCTCCAAACTCTTTTCCATAAGAGTTTACATTTTGACCTAGAAGTGTAATTTCTTTATATCCTTCATTAACTAATTCTTGTACTTCATTAATAATTGCTTCCGGTCTACGTGAGCGCTCTCTTCCTCTTACATAAGGAACAATACAATAAGTACAGAAATTGTTACAACCATACATTATACTAACCCAAGCTTTAAAGTTGCTTTCACGAACTACAGGAATATCCTCTGCTACTACGGCATCCCCAGAGTTTGCTGAGAATACTCGTTTGTCTTTTGATATAACTGTATATATAATTTCCGGAACCATATATATTTTTTCCGTGCCAAAAACAAAATCAATATAAGGATAGCTGTGTTTAACTTTATCACTCATAGCTGGCTGTGATACCATGCATCCGCCAATACCAATAATCAAATCAGGATTAACAGCTTTAAGATGGTTGTATCCACCCGTAATTGACAATGCTCTTTTTTCTGCGTGATCACGCACAGCGCAAGTATTTACAATAATTAAATCAGCATCTGCTTCTTTATCAACAATGGAATATCCCATTGCGTTTAACATGCCTGCAATTCTTTCGCTATCAGCTTCATTTTGTTGGCAGCCATATGTAACAACACATGCATTTCTTCTCTTGCCACATGATTTATCTGACTCTACTATATTTCTAATTTTTTCTATATATTCTTTTTGGACTGCCATTTCGGCTTCTGTTAAAATATGAGACATATTCATTCCCTACCCGATAATATTCTATTTTACATTATATATATATTTAAGGGTTTAGTCAACAATCTTGACATTGATAAACTTAAGCTTTATAATGAGTTTGAGGTGAGCTTTCATGATAAAAAATGAATTAAATTCTTCAAAAGAAGATTATTTGGAGACTATTCTTATACTAAGAAATAAAAAAGGATCTTGCTTATCAATTGACGTTGCTAATTACTTAGGTTTTTCTAAACCAAGTGTAAGCGCTGCGGTTAAAAAACTCGAATCACAATATCTCATTACTAGAGATAATAATGGCGAACTATTCTTAACTGATAGTGGTAAAGAAATTGCAGAAAAAATATATGAAAGACATATAATTTTAACTCGAGTATTAAAAGATATAGGTGTATCAGATGAAGTTGCCGAAAATGATGCTTGTGGAATCGAGCACATTCTTAGCGATGAAGCATTTAGTTGCTTGAAAAAACATATCGATGGAAAATAAAAAATAGGGATGTGAACAAAATGGCTTTAATGAACCAATTTGCGCACATCCCGTTTTTGTTAATTAAAGAGTCAAGCTACTACCAGATTTGATACATACTGGTTGACCATCCACTGTTACCCAAATATCTATCAATGTTGGGTTATAATATATCTTACCATTAGCAGATGTTTTTAATTGTTTAACAGCATTTAAATAATCCATGACCTCGACATTTGTGCATGACCATATATTATCTTTATGTTCTGCCAACATCGCAAGTCTTCTATCCATTTCTTCCCAGTTCACTACTGCATCTTTTTGATCAAACTCATAGCTATGACCCCAAATATACAATAGACCGCCCGCTCTCCATGGAGCTTTTTCTATGTTGTAAATAAATTGTCTAATTGGACCTTCACTCTCACTATGATGACAAGTTGGAGCCCAAGTTGCATAGCTTTCTGGAATTGTCAATTTTCCAGTTGAATTAACTGTTCTTGAATACTCAATTCCAGCTGTTTTCATGGCAGTTAATGTATCATCATTCCATGTACCAAAAGGAAAAGCCATTCCACGAATAATATAACCTACACATGATTCAAGATATTCTTTATCTTTTATTATTTCTTCATACTGAGCACTTATTGTCATACGCTCCAAATGAGGATGGTGATAAGCATGACATGCAATCTCATGGCCTTTATATAACTCAGCCAATTCACTTCCCTGAATTGAACCTGGGTCTTCATGATTTAGATTATTGGTAAACAAATTAAAAGTTGCTTTAAATCCATATTTATTAAATAATTCAACAAGTCTTCTATCTTGTCTACAACCATCATCGTAACTAAAAGTCAATGCGTACTGTTTTCCATCTTTATATCTATCAAATAAAACCATTTTAAATCTCCTGTTTTTATCATTTTTTGTCAAAAAATGTGTTACTTATTTGACTTCAATTGTAATTATTTTTCAAAAAAAGTCAACACATCAAAAAGTTAACTTTGTAAACAAACCACTCAATTAATAATTCAAGTCAAGAATTAGCTTTTTCAGTTTTTTGTCTTGATTAAACTACGTTTTCAAGCTATAATTACAAAGGAGTATTTTATTATGGGAGGGATGTTTTTTGAAAACACTATTTGTTGTATTTGGCACAAGACCAGAAGCAATAAAAATGTGCCCTCTTGTACTAGAACTAAAAAAGCAAACTTGCTTTAAGACTATTGTTTGTACCACTGGTCAGCATAAAGAAATGTTAAGACCAATTCTTGAGTTGTTTAATGTAGTACCTGATTATGATCTTGACATAATGAAGCAGGACCAGACGCTATTTGACATTAGTTCTAGCACCACAGAAAAGCTTCGCCCATTGATTGATAAGATACAACCAGATGCGATAATCGTTCATGGTGATACGACAACAGCTTTTGCAACTACTTTAGTTGGTTACTACCTAAGAATTCCTGTTATACATGTTGAAGCAGGACTTAGAACGAACGATTCATTTTCGCCTTACCCTGAAGAATTCAATAGATGCGCAATAGATAAAATATCTTCAATTTGTTTTGCACCAACAAATAAAGCATATGCAAATTTAATTCAAGAAGGAAAAGACCCTGAAAGTTGTTACAACGTTGGTAATACCGCCATTGATGCTCTCAAATATACTTCAAATGGTAATATTGATAAAAACATCGAAGATAAAATTAAAGGAAAAAGACTAATAACACTCACGGCACATAGACGTGAAAGCTTTGATGGTGGACTTGAATCCATCTTTAAATCAATAGTTGAAATTACACAAAAATATGATGATGTTGTTGTTGTATATCCGATGCATAAAAATCCTAATGTTAGAAAACATGCCTATGATATACTCACAAACAATGATAGGATAATCTTATGCGAACCTTTAGATGTGCTAAGTTTTCATTCTTTGATGAAAAAATCCTATCTAACATTAACTGATAGTGGTGGCATTCAAGAAGAAGCTCCATCACTAGGCTGCCCGGTTGTTGTTCTTAGAGATAAGACAGAACGCATGGAAGCCATTGAAGCTGGCACTGTTGTGCTAGCTGGAACTGACACGAATAGAATAATTAGTATCGTGTCAAATATATTAGACAATAATGAAGTTCATGACAAAATGAAAAATGCCATAAATCCTTATGGTGATGGAATGACTTCAAATAAAATAACAAATATAATTAAAAACTATTTTGCGGAGGCATAAATGAAAGTACTATTAACAGGTGGTGCAGGTTATATTGGATCACATACAGCTGTTGAATTATTAGCTCTTGGTCATCAAGTTGTGATTGCCGATAATTTTGCAAACAGTCAGCCAGAAGTTCTCAATAGAATTAAAACAATATCAGGAAAGGATTTCACATTTTACAAAATTGATGTTTGTAATCAAAATGATTTAGATGATTTATTCAGTAAAGAGCATCCTGACGCTGTTGTTCATTTTGCCGGATTAAAAGCAGTTGGTGAATCTTGTGTAAAACCGCTTGAATATTATCAAAACAACATTGATTCAACACTTGCACTTCTCTATTCAATGAAAAAATATGGCACTCATAATATCATATTCTCTTCTTCTGCAACTGTATATGGAGCACCAGATGAAGTGCCGATAAAAGAAACTGCCGTTGTTGGTAGATGTACTAACCCATACGGATGGACAAAATATTTTAATGAAGTAATTTTACGTGGCGCTTGCGACGCAGATAAAGAATTATCAGTAGTTCTTCTAAGATATTTCAACCCTGTTGGTGCTCATGAAAGTGGATTGATTGGAGAAGATCCTTCAGGAATTCCAAACAACTTGATGCCATATATTTCACAGGTGGCTGTTGGTCGTAGAACTGAACTC
>JAKSVJ010000179.1 GCA_024408015.1 Clostridia bacterium | reverse complement strand
TATTGAGATATCTTCATCAACAGGAGCTTGATAATCTTTTACCATCTCACGAACAGTATTTGATTCTCTAACAGCTTGCATACAGCCTATAGTATTTTCAACTGGTACTTTGAATGGCATATCGCATCCTGTTGCAACAATAAGACCAGTCTTGTTTTCAAATGAGTCAATAAGGTCAACACAATATTTCATGTTGTCCATCTGTGTACCATGAAGCATTACTGTTGTTAGAGGAATGTTTCCACCAATAGCTACGTTATACTTATCGCAAATATCTTTTGCTTTATGCATATCAACGTTTTCATCAACAGAAATGCTGTGGCAATGTGTTTGGCACATGGCTTCGACGTTTCTTGTAGCGTCGCCACATACGAAGAATGAAGTGTATTTGTTTTTTGATCTTATGTGATCAAAGAGTTCTGTAAATGGATCTGTTGCGAATTGCTCAAACATACTTGTTGAAATCTGTGATATGAGTGGGTCAACAACAGCGATGACATCCATGCCTGCATCAATGTAGTAGTCAGCCATCTTAATTGCTACCTTCTTACAGAAGTCCATAAGTTCTGTTACGTAGTCTTCGTTATCATACATATCCATGAAGATGTTGCTTCCACGAAGGTGAGATGCAAGTGTCAATGGACCGGTAATAAGACCATAAAGGGCAGTAGTATCACCAACTTTTTCTTTCATCTTCTTCATTACGTTACAAATGAGTGGTATTCTTCCGTCATTTGGACCAGGAATTGTGCACTCGCATGGTACTACTGGATCATCGTCTTCGTCGCAATCAAGAGGATGTGAAGCTACTGATGGAGGTCCATCATTTGACCAAACAAGGTCGCATCCTAATATTTCAGCTTCAACTTGTAGGTCAAATATACAGCATTGACCATCTGGCTTGAACAATCTATTTACTTCAAGTAAACATTGTAGCATTTTGTCTTCGCTTTTTAGAAACTCAGTTGCTGTATAGTTTCCTAAAATAGCTGAATGAGCTCCTGAAAATGGAATCCAAGCTGCTCTTGGGGTTTCTTTGTGATCGAGAGTTGCAAATATTAATTCTTTAGATGTCATATGATAACCTCACTATATTTTCTCAACTCTCATTATATGTATATAACACACGTTGTCAATTGACATTTTAATCAGTAATTGTACTATTGTGTCATATTTTTGTACTAAAACGTTATTATTTTGGAGTTGTTTTTAGCTTAAGTTTGTGTGGCTTTGATTGAGGCAAAAAAATGAAATACTTGCCTACATTGTTTAAGTGTGGTAAAATTAAATCACCAAAGAACATGAAAGGACTACTTTTTATGAAAAAAATAATATTTTTCTTTTTAGCACTAGCCTTCGTCATATCCTTTGTATCATGTGGGCCAAATAGCGATAATGACAGCACAACAACCCAGAGCACTACAGTCAGCACAACAAGTTTTGAAGAGTTACTAGAAGTCATTTTAGATGGTGATTACTATTTTGCAAACACTAATTGTGTAACAATGAAAATTCTAGAAAATGACAACAAAACAGTGCTTAAAAACGACCACGGTAAACTCGAAATTCAAGAATTTACAAAAACATCATCGAAACCAGTTGTTTACTATTTGCTTCCTGTTGAATCAAGCAAGACAGGTACAGAGCAAATGTACTCAAAAGTCATCTTAGATACAAGAGACTACACGTATTTTGAAGTTGGTAAGATGAGACTAAAAGATACAATTGCAAGTCTTGTATTTAAGACATTTGATGCAATTAAAGAAAACAACGAATATACTTCATCTTGTGAATACACAGACGATAAGCTAAATGTAAAGAAAACAACAATAAGTGACACATCATGCAAGTATGTTTTGAGCATTGAATTTGATGATTATTCGAGCACTGAGGCATATATTCCGAATTATGTATCATTAGCTGATAAATTAAATAAGTTAACTCCATATATTGAGACAATCGATGCAGTAAAATTAGAACATGCGGAATCAGAACTTATGATTCTCGATGAAATAACAAGTCATGAGAGTATTGAGGTTCTTGGATTGTTACAAGATGTAAGACTAAAACTCATTGATGTGTACTATAACAGCAGCATCATTGAAACAATGTCAAAGTCATTAGAGTATGCAAACAAATATGCAAGTGATTTGGTTGAACTAATCGCAAAAATTCATACTAAACTTGGCAAAGCGTGCTTAAAAATTGGCTTGGATAATTATGACTATGACATGTTTACATCAGGTGTTCTTCATTTGAGATCAGCATATTCAATAAATCATGATCCGGAAGTTGCTGAATTGTTAAACACTTCAATAATAAAATCAATGTTTCTATTCAACGATAATTATCCTTTAACGTTCTTCAATACAACAATAAATGGTACTGTTGATGATACTTCGAGTTTTTACACAAGTGTCATGAGAGGCATGGAGTTTTACTTACATCTTTCGGCAACTGAAAAAGATGAGAATTTTTACGAGGGATGGCTTGACTCTTTAACTCAGTCATTCATCATCCATATTTATAACTCAAACGCTGAACTTGAGCGTACCATGCGTGTAGAAATTGATCTAACTCAAGATGATTTTGCTTGTAAGATAGAGCCTTTTGAAACAAATGGAACTCGAATCATTGTAGTAATGCTTGAATCGTATTATGATGAGGTTTTGTCATCTAGAGAAGATGATAGCGAAAATCTTTTAACATTAGATTATGCTACATTCGCGATAGTAAAAGTAAATGTTGGAATTAGAAAATGATTTGTTAATTTGTGATGTGACCTAAGACTGAAAAAACGTGTAATTAGATGTAGAGAAAATCAAATTGCGCGAGTAGGGGGAGGGGTAGATTAGTTATGCCGATTATTATATGAAAAAGATTATGTCATTGGCACTTGCTTTAATTTTTGTGTTAATCATGGTTTCGTCATGTGGAGAGGGAATGTTTGACAACACTACAGATGAAAAACCAAATGCAAACGTCATTTCACTTGATTTTCTAATGAATGAAATGGAAAATCGCGTGCCAAGTAGCATGATTAAGTACATGGAACGCCAAAAAGTGAATTCAAAGCAGTTCAAAGATGCTTTTGTTGGAACACTTATGCCTGGTAATGCTGAATTGATGGATTTTGACATTGTTGAAGGGATTATTTATCAAGCACAGATAATTCCAAATGATCTTATTTTCGGAATAATTAAAGTTGATGAGAAT
>JAKSVJ010000178.1 GCA_024408015.1 Clostridia bacterium | reverse complement strand
TTGGTGCAGCTATTGCCCTTACAACAATTTTAGGTTATACACCAATGACTTACCTTATAGGTGGTGGTGGTCTTGGTAACCTAGCAATTAGATATGGTATATACAGATTTGATTCAACTAGTATGTATGTTGCATCATTCCTATTAATCATTATCGTTCAGGTATTCCAAGAAGTGTTCATGGCTACAGCCAAGAACACAGACAGACGACTTAAAAAGAGTCACATTAGAAAGTAATAAAAAAAACACAAATACATTTAGGAGAAAATCAAAATGAAAAAAGTATTATCACTCATTATCGCAAGCGCTTTTGTTCTTTGCGCATTGTTCGCATTTGCTTCTTGCGGTAACAAAACAGACGACAAAACAATCACAGTTGCAGCTACAGCAACACCACATGCAGAAATTCTCGAGCAGTGTAAAGCAGCTCTTGAAGCTAAGGGTTACAAACTTGTAATCAAAGTTGTTGACGACTATGTAACTCCTAACACAGCTACAGAAGACGGCGAAGTTGATGCAAACTATTTCCAGCACATTCCTTATCTCTCATCATTCAATGATGAATATAAAACACACCTCGTACAGGTAGCTCAAGTTCACTATGAACCATTTGGCATTTACGCTGGTACATGCAAATCTCTTGCTGATCTTAAAGATGGTGATAAGATTGCAGTTCCAAACGATACAACAAACGAGGCTCGTGCTCTTCTTCTTCTCGCTGATAATGGTCTTATCACTCTTAAAGAAGGCGCTGGACTCACAGCTACAAAGAATGATATCACATCAAACCCACACAACTTTGAAATCATGGAAATCGAAGCTGCATTAGTTCCAACAGTTCTTGATGATGTTGCTATCGGAGTTATCAATGGTAACTATGCTTTGGCTGCTGGTCTTAAAGTATCAAATGCGCTTGCTGCAGAAAAATCAACATCAACAGCTGCTCAGACATACGCTAACATTCTTGTTGTTAAAGATGGCAACCAGAATCTTGAAAAGATTAAAGCTCTCGTTGAAGTACTTACATCAGATGCTATCGCTACATACATCACAAACACATACGATGGCGCTGTTGTTTCAATGAGATAATAATAATAATATTATTTATTTTTGAAAGGATAAGCCATGTTAGAAACAAAATTATTAAATGACGATGAACTTGACAGTGTAAATGGTGGCGTTGCTAGTGGAAACACTGTTCAGAGTGCTTTTGAAAGTGCTAAGACAGCTCTTTCTAATTTACAAAGCGCTGCACAAAATGATTTACAGAAAACTTACTATGGAGATTTGATTGCTTGTTGTGAATCTGGTATCGCTAATAGTAACAATGCTGCTCAGGTAACAGAAATTGTTGGAAATATGGATACAATCATCTCACAGGCTAATGACATTCCTTCACGTAGAATTGTTGCTGAGTTAAAAGGCAAACTCGGAATTTAATATACAAAGCTTATTAAAGTTTTTGTTAAAAAACACAAAGGAGCTGTTCAAGAATCTAGAAATCTAGATTGGCGAACAGCCCCCTTTTTTTGACCTGTAGTTTTTACTCTTCAGTCTTTTTGTACATCGGCAAATGACTAATTGCTGGATATATAGCTAAGAACAATATAGGAGCAACAACTATTGCGAAAACAGCGTTGATTGCTGATGCTGGGAATTTTGTTGCTAGCACAGATAATGTACCTTCCATTGAGTTAGCATAGATGAATAATTGTTTAATGAAGTGTTTTAGCATATATAGGAAAACATAGGATACTGAACCTACTATCGAACCTACAACAAGCCAAGTAATTGTCATACCTTTTGATTTTGCATGCTTTCTAATTGTGTGACCAATTAATCCTGCCAAAAATCCCATAACAAACTTTGAGGCAAATGTTATTAATATCTCATCAATATCATAGCCTGTCAAAATATCAGTTATTATAGATCCAATACCAGAAGCTAAACCACCAGATACTGGTCCAAAAAGTAGTCCCGCCAAAAGACACATTGAATTTCCTAAATGAATTTGTGATCCTAGAAAAGGAAATCTTAATAAAGTCAATACATACACCAAAGCTGACATGATACCAATGAAGACAATCTTATACAAAGAAAAAAATTTACTCTTTTTTGCGCTCATAATTATACCTCTTATTAATAGTTGCATCTATTCTACCATGATTTGATATTATTAAAATAACCAGTTTGATATATATTTATAAGACCAGATAGCTAAAAAGAACAGCACCATGATTGGTGCTGTCATTTTTTAATACAATCTTTTTAAAAATTCAAAGAATCAATCTTCCTGCTTTTTGTTTTTTACAGCAGTATCGACATTCTTTCTGTAAACAATGTATCTTGTGAACAAATATTCCAAAACAAAATTAAGTATCATGGTAACTGCTAACACGATATATTCATTTACACCATTATTTTCAGCTAAATCTCCAAGATATGCTGATGATGGAGTAAACACGACATAAAACAAGAAAACTAAAAACATAGCTTGCTTTATGTTCCCTGCTGCTTTGAAAGTTATTTTTCTGTTAACTGTAAAATTCCACACTACAGATAAGACAAGAGCAATCAAATACGAAACCCAATAATTCCAATGAAAAATTTCATTCATTAATGTAAAACTACCTAACTCTATTAGTCCGGCGCTTATTGATATGATTAGGAATTTAAATGCTCTAAATGTTTCTTTTACAGTTTGATTTGTCATTAAAATAAACCTCAATGTGTTTTTTTGCATTGTACCACTTCGGTATTAATTTCGCAACACATTTTTCCATTCACGAGGACGGAAAAATATACATTATGACGCTCTAATCATTAAATGTTCATCATAATCAACAGTTATAACCGCACCTGGTTCTGGATTTGTTGAAATAATATTTCGAGCCACTATTGTTTCAATTTGTGACTGGATAAATCTTTTAATTGGTCTTGCACCATACACTGGGCTATATGCAGCTTCAATTATGTAGTCTTTAGCCGCTTCTGTAACAACAAGATTAATTCTCTTATCACTTAGACGTTTAGCAAGATCCTTAACTTGAAGATCCACAATTTTTGTAATATTTGATTTAGTTAGTAGTTTGAAGAATACAATTTCATCAAGTCTATTAATAAACTCTGGTCTGAATGTACTTCTAAGCAAAGAATTAACTCCTGCTCTTGCGCTTTCAGATATCTCTTCATTCTCATCTATACCGTCTAGAATAATATC
>JAKSVJ010000177.1 GCA_024408015.1 Clostridia bacterium | reverse complement strand
AAATGCTTCGTTATCATATTCTTCGTATGCGTCTTCATCAGCAAATTCTGTTTTTGTATATATGATAGGATTCTTCAAGAATTCTCTACATGCTACTGAAGTTGTCTTTCTCAAACCTTCATTAGCATCTTTATCATCCATCATTTTTAGAAGAAATTGCATGTATTTTTCAAGATCGAAATACCAGTTTTCAACATTTTTCAATATTGGACGTTCTCCACTCAAAGTACTAATTGGAGCAATTAATTCTTCTGGGAAGTACTGATGTCCAAGAGAACATTCATCAGCATAACCAACCTCTGATTTACAACCATCTATAGGACAACGACCTGTTACTTGTCTACCATTTAAAAATGTTCCGAATTTTTCATCATAGAACTGTTTTGTTGAGAGTTTAACTAATGCGCCAGTTTTAGCAAGGGCATGGAAAAACTCAGCACTATATTCTGTATGGATTTCTCCGCTTCTTCCCAATGCGCTAGCGGCAAACTTTGATGGCTTAATTAAATAATCTTTGAGAGTTTGAGCTTGCTTATCATGATTTGATTTTACAAAATCAAGAATTGTTCCTTGGAATTTTCCCTCTTCAACAAGAGAGTTATATTTAGCAACAATAGGTGAACCATAACAGTCAGTTCCTGATACAAATATTACGTTGTCTTTACCTATTCTATCTTTTAAAAACCTAGCATATGCATCTGCGTGAACAAATACACCACCAACGTGTCCAAAGTGTAGTTCCTTTGAACCATAAGGCATACCAGCAGTAATCAATGCTCTTTTTGGAAATACTGGTCTCTCCATGTTTATTAACCTCTCAATCTCTCAATCTGTGCTTTAATTCTATTATTTACACTGTCTTTTCCTAGTATGCTCATTACCGCATATAGGTCAGGAGAATTTTGCTTACCTGTAACGGCAACTCTAACGAACGCACTAATATCACCAACGTGTCCAGGAAAAGCATTTGGATTAGCTTTATATTCTTTTGTTTCTCTAGCAAATCCAAGACTTTCAGCTACATCTTTCATCTTGTCAAACCAAACATTTTGTTCGTCGCTTGTATCAAATGTTGCGGCAAATTTTTCAAGCGCTGACACGATAGTATCATTATCAAAGTTTTCTGGATATGTTCCTTCAACGTTGTAGTATTTATCAAACATGAATCCCATGTAGTCCTTAACTTCACTCCAAACGGCAAAGTCTTTTCTTGGCTTGTTTCCACCTCTACCAATTGACAATACCGCTTTTGTGAACTCAGAATCCTTTGTGAATTCAGTGTTAAATTCAGGATCAAATTCTTTTGACCATTCAGCAACAGAATTGTAAACAGTTTCTGCACTCATTCTTGATATCATATTCTTTGATACATCACAAAGCTTAGCTATATCAAACAATGAACCTGCTGGATTCATTTTCTTTACTGAAAATTTGAAATCAGTCATCGGAGCGTCTGGATTAGCTCTTCTCCAATCTTCATAATTGGAGTTCAATATTGTCATAATATAATCAACTACACACTCGGTTGGATATCCCTCTTGCTTGTAGTATGACAAAGCAAGTTCTGGATCCTTACGTTTTGATAGCTTTCTCTTTGATGTTCCATCCATTTTCATAAGTGGACCGATGTGAACATATTTAGGCATCTTAAATCCTAAAGCTTTGAATAGCTGAATGTGGAATGGTAAACTTGGAAGCCACTCATCTCCTCTTACTACGTGTGTAGTGTGCATGAGATGGTCATCAACAGCATGAGCAAAGTGATATGTTGGTATACCATCACTTTTAAGTAGAACATGGTCAATATCATTTTCGGTGACATCAACTGTACCTTTTACCAAATCATCAAATTTGAATTTATTTTCAATGCTTCCTGTTGATCTAAAACGCAAAACCCATTCTTTTCCGGCATCAAGTTCTTTTTTGATATCTTCAATTGAACGATCGCGCCATTTTGCCCATTTGCCATAATAACCGAAGTTAGCCTTTTCATCCTCTTGTTCTTTACGGAATTGCTCGAGTTCATCTTCTGTACAGAAACAAGGATAAGCTTTTCCTTCTTGAACTAGTTTCTTAGCAAAAACGTGATAAATTCCAGCTCTCTGACTCTGTTTATATGGGCCATAATTACCTTTATCACAAATCTTTCCTTCTTCATTTAACGCGGCACCTTCATCGAAAATAATACCATAATGAGATAACATTTCAATAAGTATTTCAGAAGCGCCTGGAACTTCTCTTTTAGCATCAGTGTCTTCAATTCTTAAGAATAATACACCATTAGTTTGATGGCATATACGTTCAGAAGTAAGACCCTGAACAACATTTCCTAGGTGAACAAAACCTGTTGGGCTTGGTGCTAACCTTGAAACACAAGCTCCTTCAGGTAAATCTCTTGCTGGAAATCTTGCTTCCATTTCTTCTGGTGTAGCTTTAACATTAGGAAATAGAATCTCCGCAAGTTGTGTATAATCAATATTTGTCATATATGTCTTTCCTTTCGGTTTTAATCAATAATCATGTCCTGGGTAAACAGCTTTATCTTTAATCATTGGCAATAGTATTTTTAATGAAATCTTTAGCTTTGTAAAGTCCCCACCCCAAAAATCAGTTCTACCATAACCTGTCTTAAATACTGTGTCACCGGTAAAATAAGTGTCATTACATACAAAGCAACTTGAACCTTCAGTATGTCCTGGTGTGTGAATAACTCTAACATCCAAATCGCCCAACGATATAACATCATCATTTTTAAAAGTAATTGGTGTTGTTTTAACACTTAGAGGCGGACAGTTACATTCAACCGATGCATTCTTTTTAGGATCGGCTAGGCGTTCTACATCAAGTTCGTGGATATATATAGAACAATTGAATGATTCAGCTACTTCGTCTACTGCTAACAGATGATCAAAATGTCCATGAGTTAGCAAAACTCCCATAATACTAATATCTAAATCCTTAACTGTTTTAATAATTTTTTTAGCATCATCGGCTGGATCAATAATAAATCCAGTTTTGTTTTCGTACACAATGTAACAACATGTGCCAAAACTCCCTAAAATAAGTTTTTCAATTTTCATAGTAACCCAAATTATATATATTATTTGATATTAAATAATAACATACTTTTTAAATCTTGTAAACGTTTTAGACGCAAAAACATAGCTGAGTAAATTCTTAAAGTAAGTTCCACTGTGGAAGTTCGGGTGGAACTTCCGTTG
>JAKSVJ010000176.1 GCA_024408015.1 Clostridia bacterium | reverse complement strand
TTCAACTAACTCGATCAGTTTTTGACTTGCCATAGAAAAAGAGCGCACTTCCTTTCTCAGAAATGCGCCCTTTCGCATGATACATACCACCCTTTAGGTATGCCGTAGAAATTATTTAATCAATGTATTTTGGTTTTGGTGGCATCCACATATTAGGATTGAAATTTAATTCGTATCTGTATTTATCAGATTTTTCACTCGTTATATCTTCAACGATATATTCCACATTGTCTGCCAAACCAACAAAATGTTTCTTGTATTTTCCGTATTCATCCTCAACAACAATCTCTAACTCATTGTCTGATGAATCTACCTCAAAAGACATTTTCCCTGTCATTTGAAACAATATATCACCTGTAATGCAGTTAATAACTGTAAGCTGTCTAACCTGATTGAAGTTGTCTGCATCTTGCGAAATATTGTAAGAAACTCTTTGTGCTTCTGTTCCACATCCAACAAGCATTGTGGAAATTAAAAATAAAACTGCAAATTTCTTTTTCATACTCATACCTCTTTACTGCAACTTAAAACAATATTTTCCACCACATTCGCATACTGCTTTTGGATCATAAACATTCCAATTTTTGTTAGATTTTTCTTTCACAATCGGCTGTGGTTTTCCGCATTTTTCACAAACTCTTTTTATTTCTTTCTTTTCACCCATAATCACACCTTCTTCTTACTGACTTCCAACACCGCTATTCCACCAGGACATTTGCGGATCTCAATATCATTCCCTTTGCTAACAACTTTTGCTATCTTATCAAGATAATCAATTAAAGCTACTTTAATCTGCTTTTCGCTCATTTACCTACCACCATCAAATAGAATTGCTTTACTACTTCGTGCGTCAACGCCACATCAACAGTTACATGATGCTTTTCACAATACCTATCAACATATTGTTTGAATCGATCATTTTTGTTATATTCACTTATCATTTGTTTCACCATCAATTTACATTTGCCTACTTGCAATCCATCACCTAGGACCGTCACATCATCAACAAACGATATGACCGACAGATTGCTTTCAGCAGCGTTTTTGTCACACTTCTGTACTCGCTAACAGAACAGGAATTACTTTCGTGTATAGTGCATCCTTCAACACGCTTGCTATGGTTAGGATTTGCACCTAACATATATGCAGAGAACCAATGGCACTACCGAATTGAACGGTATCTGCATTCTTCAAATGCCCTTTCTAGTGTCTACCTATTCCACCACATAGCAATTTCCACCTGTCTAAAATGCGAACATCATAGCCAATAGTAGATAACTGGCATAATAGGATTTGAACCTACAACACATCGGTTAACAGCCGATTGCTCTACCATTGAGCTATATGCCAATACAAGCCGAACCGTCCTAAGAACCTTGTGTATACCCAATACGTTTTTCACAAACAAAACAGCAAGTAGCAACTCAAACCATTTTTGCCGTGAACATAACGAAGCCCGGCAGTAGTCGGTGCGAGAATCGAACTCGCATTACAAGAATGAAAATCTTGTGTCACTTCCATTAGACCAACCGACCATATACACTAAAATTCACTTAAACAACATCTTGATAAGTGTGATTATGTGCAATGTGATATATAACATCACAACTTACAGAAAAAAATGTTGCAATATATGATTGTTTCATGCCATCAGCTAACATTTTTCTAATTTGTCTAACATCATCACTTGAAAGTTTTGAATTATAGACGTCAGAACCTTTATGAACATTAAATAATCCATGTTCACTTGCATGAGCCATATTTTCTTTTTGAGTAACCCACTCAAGATTACTAACATTGTTGTTTGTTTTATCACCATCTTTATGGTTCACTACCAAACTATAATCACTACAATCAAGAAATGTCGATGCAACCGCTATGTGTGTTTTAAGATATTTTTTGTTTTCTCTTGATCCCAAACTTACACACAACGCATAATAACCAGTTGTTTTATTAAGTTTTTGCTTCAATACTTTTTTCGACTTTAAACTATATATATCGCCATCACTAGAAATAGTAAATCTATCTCCCAAGTATTCATTCTTATATAGCATTGGTTTCCAAATCTTATCCATTAAAATTCTCCATACCATTACTCCATATCTGCATAACAGAGATACCAAGATTTGAACTTGGAATGCTAGGATCAAAACCTAGTGTGTTGCCAATTACACCATATCCCTTTAGTAACCAACCAAATCTAGCAAGATACCGCTTACTAGTTACAAGTTACTCTGCACCACCAGATATTGTACTTGTATGCAAGCTGGTTACTGTTACCATTCTTCTAAGGACTACGGTAACGAAAACCTTCGCAAATCAACCATCCAAAATCTGCGATTGGAACAGCTGGACTTGAACCAGCGACACAAGGTTTATAAGACCTTCGCTCTTGCCAACTGAGCTATGTTCCACTATGAGGTGTGGCCATGAGAGGAAACCACACCCACCCTAAAGGAGTTGACCGACTATCACGGCTACCAAATGCCAAGGTAGTTTTGACTTTCACACACCATGAAAAAACACGATCTAGTCTAGGCGGATAAATGACTAGAATCAGCAATCACGGAATCGAACCGCAACAGGGAAATGGCTAAACCCTGGAAACCATTCTTGCTACACCTAAGTAAAAACATGAAAGGAGTCATTACCGCCCACCAGAACGGAAAGGCTGTCATGGTATTGAAACCATGTAAAGCGACTTCATGCACCAGCCGTGAAATGGAGAATGAAAAAACTTATACCCAAATTGCAATGATACCCACAAGCATAAGTATCGCTGCAAGATTTTTGGCTAGATAATCTGTCTCACTAAGTTTGTCTGCCTTAACAATGTCATAAATACAGCCAACAGTAATCATCGAAAATATGAAACTAACAATAGTCTTGAAAATCTGTATTGCCATCACTTCAAACCTCTCAACTCAGCAGCCTTTGACAAGTACCATTGAATCTTTCCAAGTTCCTGTTCAATTGGATTTCCGTCTTTCTCGCCCTTGCGATACTGATACTTGTATGCTGTCATCTCGCACCATAAAGCTGTCATTTCCTTGCCCCATATATCAATCATCTCTTCGATACATTCCTTGCGACCAGGCACGTTGTAATGATCAGGATGATTCACTTGCTCTTTATTCTCTGCTATCGCTTCATCAAAAATCTCATTCAAATCCTTCATTCTTCCTCACCACCAAACAATGCTACACATATCGCAACAATTATCACAAAATACAATAACTTTAC
>JAKSVJ010000175.1 GCA_024408015.1 Clostridia bacterium | reverse complement strand
CAAGTAAAAGGTATTACTCATCAACTCGCTGTAAATATATATGATTACTTTAGGAAGGGTGAAAAACAATGAGAGTCATTACTGGTAAAGCACGTGGAACGAATTTAAACACACTACCAGGTGAAGATATAACAAGACCAACACCTAGTATGGTCAAAGAAGCAATTTTCTCCTCGATTCAGTTTGAACTTGAAGGAAGAACAATGTTAGATTTATATGCAGGAAGTGGTCAAATGGGTATTGAAGCATTAAGTCGTGGAGCTTCTAAAGCTACTTTTGTCGATGCATCAAGGGAAGCCATTGAAATCATAAACTCAAATTTGAAGAAAACAAAACTTGATAACCTTGCAAATGTCGTTTATGCTGATGTAGTACAATTTCTTAGTTCAAAAAAGTGCAATGAAAAATTTGACTATGTGTTCATAGACCCACCATATGCAAAAAGAGCTTTGCCTCAAACATTAAGTGCTCTATATGATTCAAACCTTCTAAAAAGCACTTCAATAGTTATATGTGAAGATGATAAGCATTTTGATTTTGATGAAAGTGAAATCAATGACAAATATGATATAATAAAAAATGCTTCATATGGAAGAGTATCAGTAATATATTTATCCCCAAAAGGAGATTAATCTCATGAAAAACACAGCAATAATATCTGGAACATTTGATCCAATTACATTAGGTCATATGGATATAATTAAAAAAGCATCGAAGCTTTTTGAAAAAGTAATAATAGCAGTCTGCGATAATGCTGAGAAAAAATGTATGTTCTCTAAAGACACAAGACTCAAAGCTGTAAAAATATCTGTGCAAAATCTTACAAATGTTTCTGTTGAATTATTGAAAAATGAGACCCTTGCGGATTTTACAAAAAAACACGATGGTGTTATTGTTAGAGGAATTAGAAACGGTGTCGATGCCGAGTATGAAATTTCTTTAGCCGAGATTAACAAACAAATAGCTGGTGTTGATTCAATTATAATCCCATCTACACCAGAGCTCTCATATGTAAGTTCAACATTTGTTAGAGAGTTGATAAAATATGAAAAACCACTTGGCAATCACGTACCAAGCAATGTGGAAAACTTACTCAAGTAGCTCATTCTACACAACAAAACAATTTTAAATTGTGCACAACATTAATTTGTTGTGCACTTTTTTGCGTTTTTTAACAAACAAAAATAGTTTTTTTTGAAAAACACTTGATATTTATTGCATATTCGGTTATACTTTTGATGCATAAGTGGTACAAAGTGGTATGAAGTGGGAAGTTTTCCACGTTATCCACCGAGTTTTCCACAATTTTGAGGAGGTGTGGCATGTTTCTTGGTGAATATCAATTCGTACTAGACGTTAAAAGTCGTGCGATTATTCCAGCTAAGTTTAGAGATGAACTCGGCGAAAAATTTGTTATCACACGTGGCATAGATAATTGTCTTGCCATCTACCCTCAAAATGAATGGGAAGCCTACACTGAAAAAATCAATGCTCTTCCTGCCTCCAAGGCAAGAGAAATAAGAAGATTTTTATATTCAGGTGCAGCCGAGTCTGAACTTGATTCTCATGGTAGAACAATCATACCGCAAAATCTTAGAGACTATGCTCAAATGAATAAAGATAGCCAAATTGTTATCATCGGTATGGGAACTTATATCGAAGTTTGGTCACAAGCAGCATGGGATAGCAAGTATTCAGAACAGTCATCCGAAAAGATTGCTGAATTAATGGAAGAACTTGGGTGCTAAGTATGTCTGAGTTTAACCATATCTCAGTACTACTCAATGAAAGCATTGAAGCTTTAAATATAAAAGAAGACGGTACATACGTGGATTGCACTACCGGTGGTGGTGGACACTCACTAGAAATTGCAAAGCGTCTAAAAAATGGACGTCTTATATGTATAGATCGTGATGACGATGCCCTAAAAGCAGCAAAAGTAAGACTTGCTGATTATTTAGAAAACATTACATTTGTAAAAAATAACTATTCAGAAATAGACAGTATTCTAAATAGTTTAAACATAGATAAAATAGATGGTGCTATTGCAGACCTTGGCGTATCATCATACCAGTTTGATACAGCAGAAAGAGGTTTTTCTTACAACCAAGATGCGCCATTAGATATGAGAATGGATCAAAATCAAAAACTTACTGCATATGATGTAGTAAACACTTATGAACGATCCGACTTAATCCGAATCATTGCAGATTATGGTGAAGATAATTTTGCTGTTAAAATTGCTGATGCAATTATTAAGCAAAGATCTATAGAACCAATTAGAACAACATTTGAATTATCAAATTTAATCAAAGATGTATATCCTAAGAAATTACAAGTTGTTGGGCATCATCCAGCAAAGAAAACTTTCCAAGCAATACGTATCGAAGTTAATGATGAATTAAATGTTATTGAGCCAACAATACGATCCATCGAATCTCATTTAAACGTTGGCGGAAGAATTGCTATTATCACTTTTCATTCTCTCGAGGATAGAGCTGTTAAAACAACGCTTACAGCTCTCTCCTCTGGGTGTACTTGCCCACCATCATTCCCTATTTGTGTATGCGGAAAGAAGCCAAAAGTAAAACTAATATCTAAAAAACCAATACTGCCATCTGATGACGAAATACAATATAATCGTCGATCACATAGTGCTAAATTGAGAGTGGCAGAGAAAGTATAACGCATGAATATAGTAGCTCAAACTCTAATGGATGCCGCTGAGCCTCTAAGAAAAGAGAAGCCGGAAAAAATTCCGACTGTTAGAATTAAATCTCAGTTCAGTGGTCCAAGTCTAACTTTAATATCTGTTATAGCTATATCCTTTGTTGTAATATTTTGTTTTTTGTCTATCATTCAAATTGTTAATATAAATAACTCAGTTTCAGAACTAAGAGAACAGGTAAAAGTATCACAACAAACACTATACGATCTAGAGAAAGAAATCGTATATCAACAATATCTCCAAAACTCGTCAACAGAAGTTATACCATCTGAATAGAGTCGGCTAAAATGATAAATATCCGGAGCAAAGATCGACTCTTTGCTCCTTTTTATTTCAAGGATACATATGGAAAACAAAACAAACAAAAATTCTTTTATTGCTATTGCAGTTTGCCTAATTCTAATAGGCCTACTATGTATAAGGTTATTTTACATTCAAGTAATTAAACATAATTACTACAATGATAAGTGGAATGACCACTATGAACATACAAGTGAACAAACCACTGAGGTTAAG
>JAKSVJ010000174.1 GCA_024408015.1 Clostridia bacterium | reverse complement strand
AAGGGTCTGAAATTCAAAAACCTTAATCTAGGGTTAAAAATTGACATATTATTAACCGGATTAATTACTAGTCCGGTTGATTTTTTGTGAGGCGATATGATTTCTGTAATTGGTGCAGTTAATGTTGATGTAACAGCTAGTTCAAATAGCAAGTTTATCCCTTCTGATTCAAATCCTGGTAAAGTTAAAATTACAGTAGGAGGAGTTGGGAGAAATATTGCTTGTAATTTGAGTAAGCTATCTCAAAATGTAAATTTCTTTACTGTTTTTGGAAATGATGATTTTTCAACAGTTGCTAAAGCTAACTGTGTGAATAGTGGGCTTGATATATCAAGAGCATTAACTTGTGAGAGCAATAGTTCTTATTATATTTGTGTAACTGATGAAATTGGTGAGATGCGAGCTGCTGTTGCAGACATGGACATTGTTTCAAGTATTTCCCCAAAGTATATAGAGAAAGAATTGTCATTGATAAACTCAAGTGAAGTGGTTGTTATTGACATGAATCTTGACGAAACCACAATTGAATATATAATAGACAACGTGAAGGCACCAATTTTTGCCGATGCTGTTTCTTGTAAAAAAGCATTAAAACTTAATAGCATATTTAAAAACGGAAAGAAACTCAATCTTCATTTATTAAAAGCAAATGAATTAGAAGCAGAAATCATTTCCGGAATCAAGATTGAAAACAATGATGACATTGAAAAGGTTGTCAAATCCATCCATAGTATGGGTGTTGAACTAGTGTGCATAACAAGAGGCATTAAAGGCTCTTGCATCTATGATGGAAAAGAGCTCACAACTGTTGAAGCAAAACCAATCAAACCTGTTAATGCTACAGGAGCCGGAGATTCTTTCTTAGCAGCATTGGTTTACTCATTTGTGAATAATTATGATAAAAAGACAAGTTTAGAAATAGGTTCTGCTGTTTCGGAAATAACACTTTATTCAACCGAATCAGTAAATCCAGATTTGAACGAGAAAACAATATTACAAAAGGTAGGGTTATATAATGAATAAGTATTTAGAAGTATCAAAAGAAGTTGCTGAAGCTTTGGCTAGTGGAAAGCCAGTTATTGCTCTTGAATCAACAATTATCAGCCACGGTATGCCATACCCTCAAAATGTTGAAACAGCTATAAAAGTTGAAGATACTATTAGAGAAAATGGCGCTGTACCTGCAACAATAGCTATTATTGGTGGTAAACTTAAAGCAGGTCTCACAAAAGATGAAATCGAGTATCTTGGTAAGAAAGGTGTTGAGGTTACAAAAGCTTCAAGACGTGATATACCTGTACTTGTTGCCCAGGGAAGAGATGGCGCAACAACAGTTACTACAACAATGATGATTGCTGCAATGGCTGGAATTAAAATCTTTGCTACAGGTGGTATTGGTGGTGTTCATAGAGGCGCTGAAACAACAATGGATATCTCAGCTGACCTTGAAGAGCTTTCACAGACACAGGTTATGGTTATTTGTGCTGGTGCAAAATCTATTCTCGATCTTGGACTTACACTTGAATATCTTGAAACAAAAGGTGTACCTGTAATTGGATACGGAACAGAAGAACTTCCTGCATTCTATACAAGAAAGAGCGGATTCAAAGTTGATTATAGAATTGATACTCCAGAAGACTTAGCTAAAGCATTTAAGACAAAGATTGATCTTGATCTTAAAGGTGGTATGCTTGTAACAAACCCAATTCCAGAACAGTATTCTATGGATCCAGATGTTATCAATAAGGCTATAGACACTGCAATTGCAGAATCAGTTAAGCTTGGTATTAAGGGTAAAGAAACAACTCCTTTCCTTCTTGCAAAAGTTAAAGAACTTACAGGTGGAGATAGCTTGGCATCTAATATTGAACTTGTTCTCAATAATGCTAGACTTGCTGCTAAGACAGGTGTAGCAATGAGCAAACTCAATTAATCAAGGCAAAACAAAAAGAGGCGCGAGCCTCTTTTTTCGTTATTGTGCGTTATGTCTAAATTGAAGATTGTACAATTGAGCGTACTCACCATTTTTGGCCAGCAACTCTTCATGGCTACCTTCTTCAACTATTTGACCACCAGATACTACTGCGATTCTATCAGCATTTTTAATTGTAGATAATCTATGGGCTACTACAAGAGGAGTTCTTCCTTTACATAGTTCATCCAAAGCAGATTGAATATAGATTTCAGTTGTGTTATCAAGTGCACTGGTTGCTTCATCTAGAATAAGAAGTGGTGGGTTCTTGAGGAATACTCTGGCAATGGATAATCTTTGCTTTTGTCCGCCAGAGAGTCTAACACCTCTTTCACCAATTTGAGTGTCATAACCATTTGGAAGAGAAACGATGTAATCATGAATGTTTGCTCGTTTAGCTGCTTCAATTACTTCTTCTTCAGTTGCATCAAGTTTACCATACAAAATGTTATCTCTAATGCTTGAGTTGAACAAGTATACATCTTGTTGAACAATACCAATACTTCTTCTAAGTGAGGACATGGTGATGTTCTTAATATCTACACCATCAAGTAAAATTTGGCCTTCATTAATTTTGTAGAAGTTAGGAATCAAATGACATATTGTTGTTTTGCCACCGCCTGATGGCCCAACAAGAGCAAATGTTTGTCCTACTTCAACATCAAGGCTAACGTTCTTAAGAACTTCTTTTTCTGTGTTGTATGAATATGAAACATTTCTAAGTTCTATGTGACCTTGAACATTTTCAATATCTACAGCACCTTCGGAATCTTCTTCTGTTGGAGTGTCCATGATTTCAATAAATCTTTCGAAACCAGTTGCTCCGTTTTGGAATTGTTCCATGAAGTTAATAAGTGTCAATACAGGTGAAATAAATAGGTTAACGGAAATAATAAAAGCAGAATAGTCAGCGAAGTTAATATTTCCGTTGTACATAAAGATACCGCCGGCAATAAGTACTACAACATTGAAAATGTTTGTAATGAAGTTTGTTCCAGAAGAGAACATACCCATTGCTTTATAACTATCCTGGCGTGCTTTAATAAAATCCTTATTTCCAACTTCAAACTTTTCGGATTCTTTATCAGAATTTGTGTAGGCTTTTGTAACTCTGATACCAGAAATGCTACCTTCAAGGCTAGCATTAATTACCGCTACTGATTCTCTTGTGTGGAGAAAAGCAGCACGCATTCTTCTTCTCAGTATGAATGTAATGGCCATTAAGAATGGAATACAAGCGAATACTATGAGTGTTAAAGTGAGACTAATACTTGCGAGATAGATAAAAGATACGACT
>JAKSVJ010000173.1 GCA_024408015.1 Clostridia bacterium | reverse complement strand
GATGAGGTTACGTTTAATATTTCTGATATAGAAAAGAGTGTTCCTGAATTGCTATTTCACCAAATACAAAAAGAACACCCTGGTGGTCAAATCTCACAAAAAACATTAAGGCTCATTCACTCTACTCCCCTAGGAACCAAAAGCCTTGATGATAGTTATGAGTCATTAGGCACGATGAACATCATCAAGCTTCTTCTTGTCATGTATGATGTTGTGATTGGGCGCAAGTGTTCGTGTATCGATGAGATTGAATATGGTATCCACACCAAGGCTTTGGATTTTTTGCTCAAGATGTATCTTACGATAGCGGACAACTGCCAATTTGTCGTTACGACTCACGATCTTTCGCTGTTAAAGTCTAAAAACCTAAGAAGAGATGCCGTCAGGATGTTTGAGAAGGATGAGTATGGTGTTACCCAAATCAAACGCAAGTATGTACATAACACTATGAATTTTTTTAATGCGTATGAAAAAATTTTGGATGAACAACTTGGTCTTATGGCAGAGAGTCTTGATTCGCTTAGTAAATACAGGGGATTGATACAAACTTTTTATGACGAATTTGAGAGTAACAAACGTGAATAATTAACGCAATATTTTGTTATTTCTGTCGTTTTATAATCCTTTTTACAAGATTAACCGTGAAAAAACCACGTTTTATTTTGTAAAAAGGATATTTATTTGTATCTTTGCATCGCAGACTCGAAATTAAAACCCTGGTCAAGGAGCCAGAGAGCTGCATTTAACTTTATGTATAGAATATTTATATCACATTCGTGGAAGTATTCCAATCAGTACGACAAGATTGTTGAGTTTCTTGATGATGGAGGCATCACTTATTACAATCATTCTGTACCAAAAGATGATCCTGTACACACAAATGGAACCGATAAGCAGTTAGAAGATGCTATTGATGCGAAGATTAAAGGTTGTAGTTGTGTGATCATTCTTGCTGGTGTGTATTCATCATGCAGCAAATGGATAAAAAAAGAAATTACTATTGCTCAAAAGTATGGGAAACCAATTATTGGTGTTAGGCCTTGGGGAGCGGAGAGAGTATCTGACGCAGTTACGCAGGCAGCAGATGTTGTCGTTGGTTGGAATACCACATCTGTGGTTAATGCTGTAAAATACTACTCACTTTAATTTAATGCATATGAGAAGAGCTTTACTTATCGGAATAAACAACTACCCAGGTGATTTGCGTCTGGGTGGTTGTATTGAAGACATTCATTGTTTGAAATCCGCTATTGAACGTCATGGAAATGGCGAAAAGAATTTTGGCGTAAAATTGTTAGAAGATGTGCAGACATCAGATGAGGTTTTACAAAACATTACAGAACTGTTTCATGATGACGCAGAAGTTGCATTGCTTTATTTTTCTGGACATGGTTATGTGAATACAACTGGCGCAGAAATTGTTACCCCTTATGAAGTAGCACATTCTGGAATACACTATAAGGGAGTGCAAATGAAGGATATCATGGAAGTGGTCCATAAGTCAAAGGCAAAGAACAAGATTATCATATTAGACTGTTGTCACTCAGGACAAATTGGGAAGTTCAATCCGACAGAAACAGGTAGTGTTCTTGATGAGGGGGTCTCAATTCTTACTGCTTGTAGAGAAGATGAATCTGCTTGTGAGGCTGGAGGTCATGGATTGTTCACTGAGTTACTTTGCAGTGCGTTACAAGGTGGTGCGGCAGATTTTAACGGTAACATAACAATGGGTAGCATCTATGCTTACATTGATAGAAGTTTTGGGGAATGGGAGCAAAGACCAGTATTTAAGACGAATGTCTCAGCTTTCATCTCTCTAAAGAGAGTGGAACCTAAAGTTCCTTTAAATGTATTTAGAGAACTTCCAAACCTATTCTCGACGGCCGATGAGGTTCATAGACTGGATTCGTCTTATGAGTTTACTAACTGCCCCGAGGAACAACACAAGTTGGTTGAGCCGTTCGCGAAACCAGAAAACGTAAAAAAATTCAAGTTGCTTCAGCAATTGCAAAGCATCGGTCTTGTTGAACCTATTGACGCACCATTCATGTATTTTGCTGCTATGAATGGCAAAGGTTGTAAACTGACACCTCTTGGCAAGCATTACTGGAGATTGGTTAAAAACAATAATATTTGAACATATGATCATATATAGTAGAGAAAGCTATTTTAAAGGCATTGTTGCGAGAATGCCTATTAATGAGCAGCAGAGAACATTCTCTGCTAGCTCAAATGAATTATTTGATATATTTTTGTCATATAATATCAACGATAAGAATGTTGTGAAGGGTATCTACTATGTGCTCAAGAAAATGGGATTTAAGGTCTATGTAGATTTTATGGTTGACCCTCAATTGGACAGGAAAAGTGTTACAAAGGAAACCGCAGAGTGCATACAAAGCAGGTTGAAGCACAGCAAGTCTTTGATATATGCACAATCGTCAAATGCAGCAATAAGCAAATGGATGCCATGGGAACTAGGAGTAGTTGACGGAAATACTAGCAAATGCTTTATTATGCCAGTTCAAAGGGGAGACGAAACAATTAACTCTAGGCAAGAGTATTTGTTATTGTATCCTGTCATTGGTATCAATATTTTTAATGAGATGAGGGTATATGATTCAGAGTCGTCAAATTATAGCAGACCCCTTGCTGATTGTTTAAGATAAAAACAATGTTGTGATAGTTACTAAATAACGGTTGCCTGAAACATGCAACCAAATAAGGATCCCCGCCACAGGACGGGCAACAATGATTATGGCAAAGGATAGCGAAGGCCGTAAGTTCAATCGCATCCCTGAATATGATCGAGTACAGAATGGAAAAACCATTCATGTGTCTGCTCATGTCAGAAGCAATCGAAGCGATTGTAAAGGTCAAAAGAAAAAATGATTGCAACTTCTTTAAGGATTGTGCCATAGCGATGTGAATCGTTATGGCATTTTTCTTATGCATACATTGCCAGTATGTACCTAAAGTTAAACTATGGCAACTGTAGCTGTTTTGACTTTCAATCAGATTGTTCTTTCTAGGCGACAATAGTTCATAATATGTCTACTTTCATGGTTTTTATGTATTTTTTAATGTTAAATATGTTAAATTTGTAGTTTTTGCTATATAAAAACAGAGTCAATAGGACTTTTCTACCGTATTATGCACAACTTGCTGATTATCAGAGTGTGCCACAAACTATAATTGTTCCGGCCTTACTTTAATAGAGATTCCCAACAGCGTTACGCGCATAGGAGAACGTGCTTTTGAAGGTTGTTCCGGCCTTACTTCAATAGAAATTCCTAACAGCGTCACGAGCATAGGAAATTATGCTTTTTCAGGTTGTTCC